>JAMPBI010000071.1 GCA_023666775.1 Alistipes sp.
TATCATAACGGCGCTTGAGAAAAAGAATGTAGATGAAGCAAAAAATGCGGTAAGGCAGCATATTGTTAATCAGGAAAAAGGAATTGTCCGCGCGATTAATGACCGGTAACTGTATAAAACTTCATAAATTGTCAATGCTATGATTACAGATACAGACAGTTTATGGAGGGATACATAGCATGAACGTATTTAAAATTTTAAGGACTGCTGCGCTGGCAGTTCTTTTCTTTCTCACGATCCATATTATATTTAGTGAGAAAATGGAGGCGGACCAGAAGAAAATAGCACAGGGACTGATACGCTTCCATGTAAGGGCAAACAGTGACAGCGAAGCGGACCAGCAGCTTAAACTGGAGGTAAAGGATACGGTTGTAAATTACATGGAACAGCTTCTGGAAGGTTCCCAAAGCGTTGAGGAGTCAGGAAAGAGAATTGAAGAAAATATGGAGGATATCCTAAAAGAAGCAATGACAGCCATTCACGCGGAAGGATATAATTATGATGTACGCGGTTATATGGTGAAGGAATATTTTCCGTTAAAGGTTTATGGGGACGTGGCGCTTCCGCCGGGAGAGTATACGGCGTTCCGCATTGACATCGGCGAAGCGGAAGGGAAAAACTGGTGGTGCGTACTTTATCCGCCGTTGTGTTTTGTCGATATAACACATGGAGTTGTTCCGAGAGAAAGCAAGGAAGAACTGCGAAAAGTAATCGGGGAAGAAGAGTCTGTTCTGACGGACACATATTCTTTGGAATTTAAGTATCTAAAATTTTTGAATAAATATCTGGAGTAAAAGAATGACAAACGATGTAATTGTTACGGTGAGAGGGATACAGATCGGGCTGGAAACACAGGACGATATTGAGGTTATCAGTCCCGGAAAGTATTATGAAAGAAATAACAAACGATATATACGATATGAGGAACAGCAAGAAGATATGTCGGGAACGGTGATCAATATTATAAAAATCGGACCGGAAGGCGTGGAGATTGTGAAAAAGGGTCTTGTAGGCGCGCAGATGGTTTTCAGGGAGAAGGAGAAGATCAACACCTGCTATGAGACTCCTTACGGTATTATGATGATCACCATTTATACCGACCATGTACAGTATACGGTCAACGAGGATCGGATTGAAGTAAATCTGGCGTATAATATTGAGATGAACGGGGAAGCGCTTTCCGACGCGAAGGTGTACATAAAAGTGGAGCCGAGGACAGGCGAAGGGCTGCGGCTTGTGTGATTTTTTGATATATGGGATCTGTCTTTGGTCATAGAGGTAATATAAAGATCGGGCAAATGAAGGCGGTGGAAAGATGCGTAAAACTAAGAACTCCCTTTCGGCTGACAACCTGCCTGTCCGAAAGGGAGTATTTTTTGTGTTTATTTTGTCTTATCTTTTTTAAATCTTGCAAAAAAACCTTTTTTCTTAGGTGTTTCCTTAACCGGCATACCGCCCCGGACCGACTTGATCCCTACGATATAAATGCCGCTGACTTCCGCCTTCACTTCGGCTTTGATTGGAATGTCATCAAAAATCTTTTCATCGGCGATCAGCGTTGTGATCTTTGGACCGACTTTGGCTTTTACAATGGGAAGTTTAGCGCTCCGAAGGTATTTGGGCGTCTGCTCCAGAATGATCTTCGGCAGGTTCGCGTCTTTTATTTTCATTTTCTTTTTATCAATTATCAGCATGGACATGGTCTGCTTAGCCGCGTCAATCTGTGCCTGCTGCGCGTCTGCTTTCTTGCGGAGATGATTGCCGTAGATCAGCAGGGCAATAAATGCGACTAAAAGAACCGCAAGAATGATCAATATTATCTTTACTGCTAAAGGCATATATGTAAATCCTCCTAAAATAAAATCAACTCTATAATTGTATCATAAAATACGCAAAAATCAAATGGTTTTCGCAAACTAAACGAGAACTTTATTTTTTTCGTATGTCTCGGCAATGATCTTTTGGGTGTAGGCGCCTAAGAACTTTTTGTTCTCCGCGTCCAGTTCCGAAATAAAGATCGGCTTGCCAAATTCAATTACAACATGCCCTTTTTTCAGGAACGGCATATGCTGTTCAAAAATGGCGGAAGTGTTGTTCTGGGTTACGGGAATGATCGGGCATTTACTCTTTTCCGCGATCTTCAAAGACCCCTCTTTGAACGGGATCATTTCTCCGTTAGTTGAACGCGTGCCCTCCGGAAAGATAAAAAGACTGTAACCGGCTTTCACTTCCTCAATACCGGTAAGGATCGTCTTTAAACCTTCTTTTGGGTTATCGCGATCTAAAAACAGGCAGTGCACATATTTCATCCACTGGCGCAAAAGAGGATACCGGAGCATTTCCTTTTTGGCAACATAGCCGGTAGGGCGTTTGAAATACATATAAGAAATTAAAATATCAAAGTAGCTGTTGTGGTTGCCCACATAGAGAACCGCCGTGTCATCGGGAATGTTTTCCAGTCCCAG
This sequence comes from Alistipes sp., assembly GCA_023666775.1. Lineage (GTDB taxonomy): Bacteria > Bacillota > Clostridia > Lachnospirales > Lachnospiraceae > MGBC120314. Next base: position 2,466 of record JAMPBI010000071.1, read on the forward strand.
AGCCGTGATCTTCACGCCGGAGATAAACAAAACACACCGGAAGACGCCGCGGACAAACTTTTGTGTAAACGTATCCCGTTTCTCAGGCTTATTCTTCATGAACAGGCGCATAAAGAGAAAAATAAAAGGCGTTGCAATAACAACAATGAGCGCGTACAGGAAAAAAATAATTAATCGTATCATTTATAATACCTCTTCAAATTTATTAGCTCTATTGTAAAATATCGGGAAATTTATTGCAACTTAAAAAGTATATAATAGTAGAAATATGCGGAAAATAATGTTAAAATATTCCAAAATCACAGGTAAGAGGGTTGTACATGGACGGGACAAATATCATTGATTATTTAAAATGGCGCGGAGATTTAAGTTTCGGGCAGACTCCGTTTAATGATGTGGATAGCCTGATACTCAGTCAGATAATCTATATTCCGTTTGAGGGGATCGTCCCCTCTATCCGAAGCACAAGGACGATCACGTTAAGAAAAGCGGCGGAGAAATTTTTTGATATGTATGACGAAACAAAGTCAAGTCTCGGCGCGCTGCTGCCGAAGGAGATATTTGAGCTGTTCCGTCTGGCAGGACAGAGCGTCCGTTTTGGAGAGATCCGTTTGTCAAGGTATGTGAATAAAATCAATCATGCGACGGAGATACAATTTTGCGCCATGACGATCTTCATAGACGAGTTAAATGAGGTGTTTATTGATTTTCGGGGAACGGACGACACCATTGTGGGCTGGAAGGAAGACTTTAATATGGGATTTATGACGCCGGTTCCGTCGCAGACGGAGTCCGTGCGGTATTTTAATTATGTTATAAGCAGGTATGTCAAAGAAAATCCGGATCTGAAAATCCGTCTGGGAGGTCACTCAAAAGGCGGAAATCTGGCTGTGTTTGCGGCGACATTCGTTCAGAATGTGTCGGACATCGCGATACAGGACAGGATCGAATGTATATATAATTTTGACGGTCCGGGATTTGACGACAAAGTGATACAGAGTAAAGAATATGTGCTGACCAGGGATAAGATCAAAACGATCATTCCCCAGTCCTCCGTGGTGGGAATGCTTTTGGGACATGAAGAGGGCTACACGGTAGTAAAGAGCAATCAGGTGGGGCTTTTGCAGCATGACGCGCTTTCGTGGGAGGTTGTGGGAACGGAATTTATCTGCCTTGAGAGCGTGACGGATTCCAGCCTTGTCTTGGATAAGACGCTGAAAACGTGGATAAAAAGTATGGATCCGGTCAGCGCGGAACGGTTTGTAACGGCGTTATTTGAAATACTCAGCGCTACGGACGCCAAAACGCTCACGGAACTCATGACCGGAAAAAACAGAAGCATTTCGGTTATGATGAAAGCATATGCCGGCGAGGACGAGGATACGAAAAAAATGTTGAAGTCGGCGGTGCGCTCCATGATCGATATCTGGAAGAGAAATATAAGAAAGAAAACCGTATAGGGAAGTGCCGCGTAGGGCGATTTGCTCTTATGCGGCATTTTTTAATCGGAAATTTTTAAACAGTTTGGACGTTTCATTTGTATTCCTATATATAAAGGAAAAAGGGCGGTGAGAAAATGGACGAAAAACAGATCGGCGATATTTATGAGAGGAATGTTGACCGGATTTACAGATTGTGTTTTTCTTATCTGAAAAATAAAGATGACGCTTTTGACGCGATGCAGAATACCTTTTATCGCATGATCCAGAAGAACAAGTCCTTTGACAGTCCGGAGCATGAAAAGGCGTGGCTGATCGTATGCGCGTCTAATATTTGTAAAAATGTGCTTGCGCACTGGTGGAGGAAAAATGTTTCGATTGAGGAGAGCGACGGCGTCGGAGAGTGTCAGGAGGACAGGGAACTGCTGATGGTGCTGTTAAATCTTCCGGAGAAGTATAGGATCCCGATATATCTGCATTATTATGAAGGGTACAATTCTGCGGAGATCGGGAAAATGCTGGGAAGAAGCGACGCAACCGTAAGAGGCTGGCTGAAGAAGGGAAGAGAGCTTCTTGGAAAGGAAATAGGGTGACGGATATGGAAGACAAAATAAGAAATAAGGTTAGGAAGGCATATGACGGTATTGTTCTGGAAGACGGATTGAAAAGAAAGGCAAAGGAAAAAATCCTTCAAAAGGCACAGGCAGACGGCAGAAAAAAAATTATATACGGCGTTGCCGCAGCGGCTGCCGTTGTCTTATTGATAGCGGGAAACTTTATGCTGATAAGGTTTCATGCAGAGCATGAGGAAAATATACCGGCGACGGAGGCGCAGCCGACGGACGAACAGCAGGAAACGGTAATCGACGTATCGGTTCGGGAATTAAGCAAGATCCGGACATTGGCGGAACTGGAAGAAATGACATTCTCCTCGAACTGCCTTGTCCGGGAACTGGAAAACAATTTTTACGTCGCGGTAATGTGTTACGATGAAAACGGAGAACCGTGTCCGCGTAAGGAGAATAATACCGTGAGGATCGAGTATGTCTATTTTTTGTTTGATGAGTCCGGCGCCAAGTTAAAGGAATGGCAGGATACTTTCGATATCGAAGGCAACGGGTATCAGAGTATCGGAGCGGTTTATATAAACGACGACTGGTATGAAGTGCGGGATAGTAAGAAAGACGGCGTAGAACATTATTATGAAATATTTAATATCACGTCGCCGGAAAAGAGCAATTATGCCCGCTGCCCCGAAGATGAGGAAACCGTAGCCCTTATTGCGGACAAAACATATTATTTTGTAACATACGCACAAGATGGCGGAGGATACATGAAAGTGGAAGGAGGGGACGATGAATATTATGGACAGATGTATGATCTTTCCAATGTGAATAGCCGTCAGGATCTGGAAAAACTCATGACGCAGCCGGGAGTGTATTCCGTACAACTTTCCGATGATATATATTTTGCTGTGATGGCGTACCGCCAGAACTGGAGATGTAGTCTGGACGGGCAGCCGGACCGCTTTGATTTCGGCTATTACAGGACGGAAGGAAATGAGATCGCCGCATACGGGGTGTCTGTGCGGAAGGCGGAAAGCAGCATGTTGGAGTACATCGGTTTATCCGGGTATGACGGAACATTTTATCTGATCGGCAAGGAAAAAGATACGGAGAAATACCGGATAAGCATTCTTTTGGAGAATTGGGGAGAACATTTGTATTGTGATGAGGGTATCTGTCCGGAGGTATATTCCAACGCGACGTTTTTTGCCGGATTAGTGAGAGAAGGGGATCGTCTGTACTGGCAGCTTGGAGAGGATATAAAAAGGGACGTGGATTACTCGTCAAAGAGTTATTGTGAAACGCATGGGTGGGAGGAGCAATGTACCAGCCACATGACGGTAAGGGACATCTATGTGGCAAAAAACTGGATAGGAGAAAGCGCCGCGGTCTTTGACGGTCTGAAACATTTTTTCAAAGAAAATGCCCGGACCGAGTATGTAACAGGTGATTTGGACGGAGGAGGAAGCGAAAAAGACGCATATCAGACGGATTACTATTTTGAATGTATGGGACTTCGTGTTTCTACGGAACCGGATTCCGACGAGATCATCTCGGCGACGGCATTCATGGATCATGATTATGTGACGGAGGACGTATGGATCGGAATGGTCATGGAGGAAGTGAAGCAGAAGATGGATATAGCGGAGGAGGCGTTTTTTAAACAGGATACGGATATGTACGCTTCGGTTGAACGGGACGGATATCTTTATGAATTTCGCTTTACGGAGGAGCCCATAGGGAGCAATCTTCCGCCGTATGCCAGCTATCCTGCGCCGGACTATATCCTGAGCTACGCGAAGGTCAGTAACGCGGCAAAGATATTGAAATCGCCGGTGAAGTCGCTGGGGGAAGCGATGTTCGGCGACGCCCATTCGCTTGAAGAGGGAAAAGTTATGTATTGACAAATCTCCTAAAAATGCATATATTACTAATTAAAGTAAATTTTATATGATTTAACACGATGACGAAGACAGTAGGATAGAACGGAACGGTCAAGCGAGCCGGAGATGGTGTAAGTCCGGCGCAAGTAGGTTTTATCTGAATATCACTTCCGAGTGGCAGCCCCAAAGCGTTTCGCGAGTAGGCACTGACGGTACCCGCCGATATCAGGGACGCATATGATGGTATGTCGTAATAGGTAAGCAGACTATGGCTTTCGACCTTTTACGGTCGGAAGCCTTTTTATTTGATAGGAAATTGCGCTGCAACTTCTCTATCTTGTTATCACTCAAGTATTTTTAAGGAGGAACGTTCATGGTTTACGAAAAAGTGTCCGCAAATCTTAATTTTGTGGAGAGGGAAAAGAAAGTCGAGCAGTTCTGGAAGGAGAACAAAATTTTTGAAAAAAGCATTGAAAGCAGGGAAGGCTGCCCTACTTATATGTTTTACGACGGTCCTCCTACGGCAAACGGAAAGCCGCATATCGGACATGTGCTTACCCGTGTTATAAAGGACATGATCCCGAGATACCAGACCATGAAAGGGAAAATGGTTCCCCGTAAGGCGGGCTGGGATACCCACGGTCTTCCGGTAGAGCTTGAAGTGGAGAGAATGCTTGGGCTGGACGGAAAAGAGCAGATCGAGGAGTATGGTCTGGAACCGTTTATCAAGCATTGTAAGGAATCGGTCTGGAAATATAAGGGAATGTGGGAAGATTTCTCGGGAACGGTTGGTTTCTGGGCGGACATGGACGACCCGTATGTAACCTATGAAAATGATTTTATCGAGTCGGAATGGTGGGCGTTAAAGGAAATCTGGAATAAGAAACTGCTTTATAAGGGGCATAAGATCGTGCCGTACTGCCCAAGGTGCGGAACGCCTCTTTCCAGCCATGAAGTCGCGCAGGGCTATAAAGACGTTAAAGAGCGCTCGGCAATCGCGAGATTTAAGGTTAAGGGAGAAGACGCGTATATCCTCGCGTGGACGACGACGCCTTGGACGCTTCCGTCCAACGTGGCTCTCTGCGTCAATCCGAACGAGACATACGCGTATGTGAAAGCTGCCGACGGTAACAATTACTATATGGCGGAAGCGCTTCTTGACAAGGTGCTGGGTAAACTTGCCAAAGAAGACGGCGTTAAGGCATATGAGATCATAAAGACGTATACAGGGAAAGAATTAGAGTATAAGGAATACGAACCGTTATTCCCGTATGACGGTCCAAAGATGAATAAAAAAGGACACTTTGTAGTCTGCGACACCTATGTAACGCTGACAGACGGTACCGGTGTGGTTCATATCGCGCCGGCGTTTGGTGAGGACGACTATAAAGTAGGACAGAAATATGACCTTCCGTTCCTTCAGTTTGTGGACGGCAAGGGTGAAATGACGGAAGAAACGCCTTTTGCGGGATTATTTGTAAAGAAAGCGGATCCGGAAGTGTTAAAATATCTTGACGAGAGGGGCCTGTTGTTTGAGGCGCCGAATTTTGAACACACCTATCCGCATTGCTGGAGATGTGACACACCGTTGATCTATTACGCAAGAGAGTCATGGTTTATCAAGATGACGGCGGTTAAGGACGACCTGATCCGCAATAACAATACGATCAACTGGATCCCGGAAAGTATCGGTAAGGGTCGTTTTGGGGCATGGCTTGAGAACGTACAGGACTGGGGTATCAGCCGGAACCGTTATTGGGGCACGCCGTTAAATGTCTGGGAATGTGAGTGCGGACATATGCACTCCGTCGGCAGTATCGCGGAATTAAAGGAAATGTCGGATAACTGTCCTGAGGATATTGAACTGCACAGACCGTATATCGACGCGGTTACGATAAAATGTCCGCAGTGCGGAAAGCAGATGAAGAGGGTGCCGGAGGTGATCGACTGCTGGTTTGATTCCGGCGCGATGCCGTTCGCGCAGCACCACTATCCGTTTGAAAATCAGGAATTGTTTGAAAAACAGTTCCCGGCAGACTTCATCAGCGAGGCGGTTGATCAGACGAGAGGGTGGTTTTATTCCCTTCTTGCGATCTCAACCCTGATCTTTAATAAGGCGCCGTATAAAAATGTTATTGTGCTGGGACACGTTCAGGACGCCGAAGGGCAGAAGATGAGCAAGACCAAGGGAAACGCGGTAGACCCGTTTGACGCGTTAAAGAAACACGGAGCGGACGCGATCCGCTGGTACTTCTATGAAAATTCCGCGCCTTGGATCCCGAACCGTTTTAAGGACGAGTGGGTGACGGAAGGGCAGAGAAAGTTCATGGGAACGATCTGGAATACCTATGCGTTTTTTGTCCTGTATGCCAATATTGACGAATTTGATGCCGGAAAATATGCATTGGAATACGATAAATTATCCGTAATGGACAAATGGCTGCTTTCCAGATTAAACAGCCTGGTACGGGATGTGGATGCAGACCTTGGAAGCTACCGGATCCCGGAAGCGGCCAGGGCGCTGGATAATTTTGTGGATGAGATGAGCAACTGGTATGTCAGGAGGAGCAGGG
>JAMPBI010000072.1 GCA_023666775.1 Alistipes sp.
AGTTTACCGCCCATTTCATTGAACGCGTCATATTTAACCAGCCCGACTTTACAAACGGTCTTTTCCATCTTTTCAAACAGTTCCGCAATATCTTTACCGTTTTTAAAAGATTTTAATTTAATATCTTCTATTTCGTCCAACTTTCCCCGGATTACTTCCTCCATTGTTCTTCCGTCTCGTCCGCCCATAAAATCTTCATATCGTCTGGTAAGACTTTTGAGTTTACATAACACTGTAATAACCAAAATAATTGAAATAAAAAGAAGAACTGCCATTGCTATAAATAAATACGCGCTGTCTACTGTAAAAATACCAAAAAAATCTACCATATCTTTTTCCTCTCTTTTACTTCTTATTCAGAATTTCAACAATCCGTTCAAATTCTTCCTTTGAATAATAATTAATTTCTATTTTACCCTTGTTATTCGCCTTGTTATGGATAACGACCTTCGTATCCAATGCCTTGTTTAATTTTTCTTCAAAATCACGGTATACAAAATCGTTCGCGGGAACTTCCTTTTTCTTCACCGGTTTGTCCATATTTTTAATCAGCGCTTCCGTTTCCCGCACGCTTAACCGCTCGTCAAATATTTTCTGCGCGATCGTGAATTGCTTTTCACCGTCGGCAATCGCGATCAACGCTCTGGCATGTCCGCTGGATATCATATCGTCGATGACCATCTGCTGTACCCGCACATCAAGTTTTAATAATCTCATGGAATTGGTAACGGCTGACCGGCTTTTTGCAACTCTCTCCGCAACTTCATCTTGTTTCAGATTATAATCTTCCAATAATCTTTTATAGGCGAGCGCTTCTTCAATCGGATTTAAGTCCTCTCTCTGGATATTTTCTATCAGCGCGACTTCCACGATTTCCTGCTCGGTAAAATCCTTAATGATTACGGGAACTTCTTTCAGACCCGCAATTTTTGCCGCCCTCCATCTTCGCTCACCCGCGATGATCTCGTAATATTTTTCTCTTTTCTGAACAAGTATCGGCTGCAACACTCCATGCTGCTTAATGGATTCCGCCAGATCATGGAGCGAGTCCTCATTAAACTGTTTTCGCGGCTGATCTCTGTTTGGCTCTAACTCCGTAATTCTTAATGTGGACTCTACCTTTTTCTCCACTATTTTTTCTACGACTTTTACTTCCTGTACATCATCATCTAAATCGCCTGGTATCAAAGAACCGAGTCCTTTTCCAAGCCCGCCTTTTTTAACCGCCATTTTCTATTCTCCTCTGATCATTAAAATGTTTTATTGATAACTTCTTCCGCTAACATACGATAACTTTCCGCGCCCGCTGATTTTGAATCATACACATTGATCGGCAGACCGTGGCTCGGCGCTTCCGCCAGACGAACATTTCTCGGGATCACCGTCTTATAAACCGACTGCTTTAAATTCTCTTTTACATTCTCAACTACCTGCAGCGATAAATTTGTCCTCGCGTTATACATAGTAAATACAACTCCCTCAATTTCAAGAGTCGGATTTAATTTTTTCTTAACCAGCTTGATCGAATGTATTAACTGACTTAATCCTTCCAGCGCATAATACTCACACTGTATCGGAACAAGGATCGTATCCGCCGCCGTCATGGCATTTACCGTCAGCATGGTAAGCGAAGGCGGACAATCAATGATGATAAAATCATAATTATCTTTTATTTTCTCTATCTGATTTTTTAATATGTACTCTCTGTTTTCAATACCGATTAAATCAATCTCCGCTCCGGCGAGATTTACATCGGAAGGAATTAAATCGAGATTATCATATACATTTTTTATCGTAGCTTCTTCGATAGAACATTCGCCAATCACCACTTCATAGATTGTATTTCTGTCTCCCGTCTTATCAATTCCCATACCGCTTGTTGTATTTCCCTGCGGATCAATGTCAACAGCCAGAACTTTCTTTCCCGTCTCTGCGATACAAGCAGATAAATTAATTGAAGTAGTTGTTTTTCCTACTCCTCCTTTTTGATTTGCAATAGCAATAACTCTTCCCATTTTTTGTACTCCTTATAATTAATGACTTAATTAGTATATCATTTTTTTCACGGATAATCTATAGAAAAATAAAAAATGTTTCACGTGAAACATTTTCCAATAAAATAGAAAATCAAAACTTGATGTTTCACGTGAAACATTTATATTTATTTATTGATATATTTTATAATTGACTTATATATTTCGTCCAGTTCCAACTTTGTCCGTATCTGGTCTATCTTTAAAATTCTGGAAACAAAATATATTCGATCCGATATTTCTTCCAGAAATTTATTACTGTCCGTATTGATATTCAACGTCTCAACATTCTTGGATAAAATACTTCTTTCCTCTTCTTCCTCTTCAACCTTACTTTCATTTTCCGTTTTCTTTTTGGAAGACGGCTTCTTGCCTCCTGTGGAATACATTGCAATCTCACTATTTAAGTGAATGATTTCATTGGACATAGAGGTTATTTTCTTTTCCGCTTCATTTGCATGCGCGATTACGATAGCAAGATCTTCAATCTGTAAATTGATTTCTTTGATCTCATATAGTAAATCATCAGCTTCCGAACGCAGTATATCTTCCTGCGCCTTCAACTCGATAACTTCCCGGTTATGAAATTCCATTCGGTTTCCGCTGGCGCTGAACACATTATATGTATCATTATCATTTAATGTTAATTTGGAAACTGTTTTATGAATTTCATTTGCTTCAATGATCTTACTGTTCATCAAAGTTTCTTTTTCACTCCGAAGTGTTTCCAATTCACTGTAATGTTTGTCCAGATAACTTTTAACAACTTTCATGAAACGCCTCCTTTTATTTTAATGGTTCCCTTGATGGCAGACCTGCTTTTCGCGGATATTTTTTTGATGTATTTTCTACCTTGCGGATCACCACAAAATTTCTTTCAATATCAGACTCGGGAAGAGTATAAGGAATGACTTCCTGAATTTGTCCGCCCAAAAGAAAAATTGCTTTTTTTGCCTCATCTAATTCTTCGGATATTTCACCGGATTTTAACGCGATAAAATATCCGTTGATTTTAATAAACGGAAGACAATATTCCGAGAGCGTTGACAAATTGGCAACGGCTCTTGATACACACATATCATACTGCTGGCGAAATTCCTGTTTGTTTGCGAAGTCTTCCGCCCTGCCGTGAAATGTTCTTATTTTTTCCAAACCGGTCTGTTCAATGACCCGGTTTAAAAAACCTACGCGTTTATTAAGAGAATCCAATAAATCCATATAAGGTTCCGGAAAAGCGATTTTAATCGGTATACCCGGAAATCCGGCGCCCGTTCCGACGTCAATGATCCTGCTTTCCCGATCGGATATCACTTTTTGAAAAACAGGAACAACATTTACGGCGAGACAATCGACATAATGTTTTAACAATACATCTTCATACTCGGTTATCGCGGTTAAATTCATATACTGATTTTGTTCCACAAGGATTTCATAATATTTTTGAAAACAGGAAAACTGCTCTTCCTTTAATGTAATATTAAGCTGTTCCAGTCTGTGAACAAAATTTGCCAAAGAATTATCCATTCTTATCTCCTATGCTGTTCTAAATATACAAGCAATACCGAAATATCCGCCGGAGAAACGCCGGAAATTCTGGACGCCTGCCCGATAGAACGGGGCGCGAATTTTTTTAATTTCTGCTGCGCTTCTTTCCGAAGTCCCGTAATATGATCATAATCAACCGAATCCGGTATCATTTTATTTTCCAGTTTTTTAAAATGCTCTACCTGCTTTAACTGTCTGGAAATATATCCTTCATACTTAATATTTATGTCAACCTGTTCAATCACGTCATAACGAAGCGGTTTTCTATCCGGATCGATCTCAGCCAGATCTTCGTAATTTATTTCCGGACGGCGTATTAATTCCGCAAGGGTCGTTCCCGATTTTAATAAAGTCGTGTTCAGGCGTTCCAGCAATGCCTGCGTTTTTTCATTTGCCCCTACGTTGGTATGTTCCAGACGTTCGATTTCTTCTTTAACGAATCTCTGCTTTTCCACAACCTGGTTATATGTCTCGTCGCTTACAAGTCCCAGCTCATGTCCGTACTTGGATAACCGCATATCCGCGTTATCCTGTCGCAAAAGCAAACGGTATTCCGCGCGGGACGTCATCATGCGGTACGGTTCATGGTTTTCTTTCGTAACCAGATCGTCGATAAGAACGCCGATATATGCTTCGGAACGATCCAGTACGAGAGGTTCTCTGCCGAGTATTTTACATGCCGCATTAATTCCGGCAATAATACCCTGCGCCGCCGCTTCCTCGTAACCGGAACTTCCGTTAAACTGACCGCCGCTGAACAAACCGCTGATATTTTTAAATTCCAGTGAAGATTTTAACTGCACCGGATTGATACAATCATATTCAATCGCATAAGCGTTCCTTACAATTTTAACATTTTCCAGTCCCGGAACCGTCCTGTACATTCTGTATTGAACGTCCTCGGGAAGAGAACTTGACATACCGCCAAGATACATTTCATTCGTGTAATTGCCCTCCGGTTCCACAAAAACCTGGTGCCGTTCCTTATCGGCAAAACGAACGACTTTATCTTCTATCGAAGGGCAGTATCTTGGTCCCGTCCCTTCAATCATGCCGGAAAATAAAGGAGAGCGGTGGATATTTTCCCGGATAATTTCATGCGTTTTCGGATTGGTATATGTGAGCCAGCAGGAAACCTGTTCTTTTTGTATGGAATCCGGATCGGTTGAAAAAGAAAAGGGAACGATCCTCTCGTCTCCAAACTGTTCTTCCATCTTGGAAAAATCAATACTGCGCTTATCCACCCGGGCAGGAGTTCCCGTTTTAAAACGAAACATTTCCACACCGTTTTCTTTCAAGGAATCCGTCAGATGATTGGCAGCCTGAAGACCGTTCGGTCCTGTCTGGCTGCTGACTTCGCCGTAAATACAACGCGCTTTCAGATACGTCCCGGTACATAAAATAACCGTCTTGGAATGATATACCGCACCGGAAAATGTTTTCACGCCTTTTACGGTTTTATCTTCCACGATCAGTTCCGATACTTCTGCCTGACGGATCGTTATGTTATCCGTATTTTCCAAAACGCTCCGCATACTTCTGGAATATTCGGATTTATCTGCCTGGGCGCGGAGAGAATGAACGGCAGGTCCTTTCGACGCGTTTAACATCTTGGACTGGATAAATGTTTTATCAATATTTTTTCCCATCTCTCCGCCAAGAGCGTCGATCTCACGGACAAGATGTCCCTTCGAGCTGCCTCCGATATTGGGATTACACGGCATTAAAGCTATGCTTTCCACACTGACCGTAAAACATATGGTACGAAGTCCCATGCGGGCGCAGGCAAGCGCGGCTTCACACCCCGCATGTCCCAGTCCCACAACGACAACGTCATAATTTTCTTCTACATTTGGCATAACAACTTCCTCCGCGGATCATTTTCCCATACAGAATTTTGAGAAAATTTTATTGGCAAGGTCTTCTTCTACCGATTCGCCCGTTATTTTTCCTAACTCTTCATACGCGTTCATCAGATCGATGGTATAAAAATCTTCCGGCATTTTATTCTCTATACTGTTCACTACCAGTTTAAGACTTTTCCATGTATCTTTCAAGGAATTCTTTTGACGGAGGTTTGTTATGATCAGCTCGTCGTTCATAACGACTTTTCCCTCAATAAACATTTTGTAAAGAATGTCCTCAAATTCCTTTATTCCGTCGTTTGTTTTCATGGAGACGCTGACTATCGGCGCCGCGATCCTTTCTTTTATATCGTTCTCGTCAACAACCGTCTCCAGATCCGATTTATTTAAAAGGACGATTACCTTTTTGTCCTTTATGATCTCGATTATATTTCTGTCGTTTTCGTCCAGTTCGGCGGAACTATCCACAACATAGATGACCAGATCCGCGTTTTCTGCACAATTTTTTGCTTTATCCACACCGATTGCTTCTACTTTATCCTCCGTATTACGAATCCCCGCCGTATCGGTCATATTTATTAAAATACCGTTTAAATTGATCTGTTCTTCGATCGTATCGCGGGTTGTTCCCGGAATGTCCGTTACAATGGCGCGTTCCCTTCCCGAAAGCGCGTTTAACAGACTGGATTTTCCGGCATTCGGTTTTCCGAGTATCACCGTATTGATACCCTCTTTAATTAATCTTCCGTTATCGGAAGTCCGGATCAAATCTTCCAGTCCCTCGCAGATCTTATTCACATGTTCCAACAATTCCTGTGAAAAATTATCGAGACTGATATGTTCCGGGTCGTCAAGCGCCGCTTCAATAAACGCGGTATCGTGAAGTATCGTTTCACGATATTCTTTTATTTTTTCCGCCAGATGTCCGTTCAATTGGTTCATGGAAGATTTCACGGACAATTCATTCTTTGACTGTATTAAATCAATAACCGCTTCCGCCTGGGACAGATCGATCCTTCCGTTCAAAAAAGCCCTCTTCGTAAATTCTCCCGGCTCCGCGAGTCTTGCTCCATGTTTTACACACAGATCGAGAACTTTACTTAAAATAAAAATTCCGCCATGACAATTTATCTCCACCACATCTTCGCGGGTATAGGTATTCGGAGCCTTCATAAGCATTAACAAAACTTCATCAATATCCCTGCCGTCTTCCACAATATTACCGTAATGGATCGTGTGCGATTTACATTTTGCGAGAGACTGACCGGATTTTTTCATGGAAAAGATTTCATCGGCAATCGCAACGGCGTTTTTACCACTGATACGGACAATTCCGATACCGGAATTATTTGTGGTTCCCGTAGATATTGCCACGATCGTATCATCGGAAAAATTCATCATATCCTCCTGTTCCTATCAGATAAGTTAAAATAAGCTGCCGCTTAGCGGCAAAACCACATAAGCGACAGCCCGAAAAACCTCTTTCTTATCTATAAGACTGCTTTTTTAAATAGACAACCACATGTCTGTAAGGTTCTTCACCTTCACTCTTTGTAGCAACAAATTTATCGTTTTGAAGAGCGGAATGAATGATCCTTCTCTCATAAGGGTTCATCGGCTCTAACGTTACGGAACGTTTTGTTCTTTTTACCTTATACGCGATATTTTTCGCCAGAGACTCCAAAGTTTCTTTTCTTCTTTCACGGTAATTCTCGGTATCAAGTTTTACTTTAAGATATCCGCCAATCTCTTTGTTGATAACGAGCCTTACTATGTACTGAAGGGCGTCAAGAGTCTGTCCGCGCTTACCGATCAAAAGTCCCATATCGTCGCCGGTAAGATTGATCTCAACCGTTTCGGAAACCTCGTCCACTTTAACGTCAACGGAAACTACCATATTCATTGCCTTGAACATATCCCCGAGAAATGTGTTGACCACATCTTCAACGGATTTCTTTTTGACAACCTTTATTCTGGCAGGCTTTGTATTAAATATTCCCAAAAATCCCGAACTTGCCTCCTCAATCACGGTATATTCAAGTTCGTCGCTTGGAATACCGAGAGAAACTGCCGCATTCGTTAATGCTTCTTCTAAGGATTTACCTGTAAATTCAACAAATTCCATGTTTCATACCTCCTGATCATTTCTTATTGTTCTTTTCATTATATTTCGCAACCATATTTGCCTTTGCGGCGAGACTGTTCTTCTTATCACCGCCGTTATTATAATACTCCGTTGATTTCTTGATTTCTTCTACCTTTTCCAGATTTCTTTTTCTGGTTTCTTCTAAGGAATTAACAATATTCTGTGGAATATTCTTAGTATTCGTATTTGCCTTTGTCGAAATCGTATTTGGCGGAAGACCTTTTTTCTTTCTCTTATTATTTGCTTTTTCCACATTCTTTTTAACAAATTCATCAACATCAATTCTATTAAAATATACATTTAATAAAAGCTGCTGAATCGTCTGACATACCGCGGTGGCAATCCAGTATAAACCAAGCGCCGAAGGCAGCGATAATGCAATAAACGCAGTCATGATCGGCATAATGGTATTCATGGTCTGCATGGATTTCATTGCCGGATTATCCTCCATGTCACCCGCGTTTTTACTGCTGACCGTCTTCATACTGATCCATTGGGTCAATGCGGTAAAGATCGGAATTAAAACAGAAATTGACATCAATTCCGGATTTACCGATAAATTAATTCCGAAAAAGTTATACATACCGAATAATTTATCCACATTTTCCGATATCGTGGACGCGCACGCAGGGAATAATTCCTCCAATTGCTGCCACTGTGAAGCGCTGAAATAATTCATCGCATCAATCGTTTTATTCAGAGAGGAATAATCTCCATGAAGAGTACCGAAATTTTCCGTCATGGTCGTCACGAAATTTGGCTGCTGCATTAATCCGTTCGCGCCGGAAAGCATATCAACAAAAATTTCCTTTACGCTTCCCACATAAGCGGGTATATTCTGCATTACCCGGTACAATGCAAATAAGATCGGCATCTGTATAATAAGCTGAAGACAACCGCCTGTCGGTGATGTTCCGTATTTTTCATAAATTGCCTTTTGCTCTTCCTGCATTTTCATCATGGAATCCTGATCCGTCTTACCATTATATTTCTTTTGCAGAGCCATTAATTCAGGGTTCATAATGCTGGACATTTTGGAAAATTTCATCTGCTTGATCGTCAACGGGAGCATAATAAGTTTAATAATTACCGTAAAAAGAATAATCGTCAAACCAATATTAAGGATCCCGAAATTAGCGGTCAATTCAAATATACCGTTAAATATCCATCCCAAAACTTTAGCAATCGGTCCAAGAATAGAACCATTATACTGTGTTAATAAAACCAAAATCTGTTACCTCCCAAGCATCGACACACTTATCAATTTACTTCATGGAACCGGGTCGTAACCGCCCTTAGCAAATGGATTACATCTTAAAATCCTCTTTA
>JAMPBI010000073.1 GCA_023666775.1 Alistipes sp.
TGACGCTACTTTTTCAAAGAACCTGCGCAGTTTTATCATAAGACTTTCGTCGTTCTGTAAAAAATCCGTAACCGTTGTATTTAAAAGGATCTTTTTCTTACCGGTCATATCCATATCCCATTCTTCCGGGGGATCAATATGGGCGTTATTTAACCGGATCACTTTATCAAATTTCGGCGAACCGAACGGCAGAACCCTTTCATAATAAGGAAATTCTTTGCAGGTTTCTTTCATCTTCTCCGACTGAAGCACAATATAGTCCGCGCGGTATAGCAGCGGCAATTTATTATAATCGCCGGACAGAAATCCCGGATTAACATAATAGGGTACATAAACCATTTTCCCGCAGTGTTTCTTTAATTCCTGTGAATAAAACGCAGGGTGTACCGTAGTAATATGATTAAACTGGTCAAAAGGATTATGGACAAAAACCATATCCGGTTTTTTATTCTCCAGAAGATAATCCTGAAAATGCACTATCGGAACATCGTCGGGATACTGATCGCCTTCATAACATTGATCCCATTGGTTGGACTGTCTGTTTGCCTCAAAATACGGGATCGCCACAACCGAAGTCTCGCACCTTTCGTCAGCCGCAAAACATCTCCAGATACTCTCCAGACTATCCCACATAGACGCCTTATATGGAAGGAATGCCACCCTGTAAGTTATCGGGATCTTATCAAAAAGAACAGAGAGTTCCAAAATCATTTTCTTTAATATCACAATATTATCCGTCTCAAAGTTTTGTGAACACACATACACCTGCTCGCAAAAATCTTCAATCTTTTTTATCAGCCGATACTCTTTGATCGCACGGGTATCCAGGAGATTCGTACATTGTTCCAGTTTCTCGCCGAGCATAATGGCGGCTCCCTGACAATTCGTAAGAATCTGAACGCGGGTATCCTCGTCCGAAATATCCCCGAGACGGTTACAAAGATTTACGACACTCTCAATCGTCCTTTTATATTGCTCCTTCTCCCACTTAACCATTCGCTATTCTCCATCCTCCCAGACTTCCTCGTAGCCTTCCGATTCCTCCTGGGCAATCTGCACCATCTGGCGTGCCGTAAGTTTACTCTGATATACGGGATTATTAAACAAATTGTCCAGATCCGGTCTTACCTCGTGTCCCTTCTCAAAAGAAATCGCGAAAAAATCTTTCGCGAGCCAGCTATAATCCCGCTCACTCATCTGTTCCGGGTGAAAATAATATCCGCCGTACCGGAACGAATGCCAGTTCCGAAATCCATATATATCCGGGTGATATACCGACATATATGTTCCGTAAGTTTCAAACTCACTGAAACTATTTTCCTGAATATGTTCTATACGGATCGTATGAAAAATCTTTTCCCAGAATGTCTCTCCCGGAATATCCTTGCGGCTCTCTATCTTTTCCAGCATTTCCTTCATGTACCTACACTCAAACAGCATATGCTCCGAAATAAACGACTTGTCTATCAACTTGCCAAGACGCGGATCCAAAGCCTTCATCGTCACAAAATACTCGTCACGGTACTCATGCTTCATATCAAAATAAGGTCTTCCGTCCGCGGCAAACATTGTAAAGTCCCTGCAAGGCACGGTATCCCCGTCCCACGACATATAATACTGATCCTTGCACACTCTGGAATACTGCATTTTAAGAAACTGCTGATAATACCAGCCCACGAGTCCTCTCGGCAGCTCGCGCCCCTGCAAAAGATCCGCCATCACATCGGACATACACTGATAAACCGCGTCAAAAGGAAGCAGATTGTCTTCGTTGATAAAACCTGCTTTATCCCCAAGCGCGGATTCCCGGACATAACGTCCGACCTCCCCGCTTCCCACAAATAGCACCTTCCGGACCGGCAGATATTCCACCATTCTGGCATTATTACACTCCACACGTTTAAAATCTTTCGGCGTTACGACAACAATCGCGTCATACACATGAATATCAGCCATCAGCGCACCTCCCTGTTATTCCGGTCTGAAACCAAATTTATTAAAAAGTATTTCCTCCTGACGTTTATAAAACGGATAGTCATGTGTCTCTCCACGGATCGGAGTCATATAATTGTCGCCCATTTTAAGACGCAGGATTTCATGATAATGCGCCGGCACCGGTATCGTGACCGCCTCAAACGGAAGTTCCTCCAGCTCCGTAAACCATTCCTTGGGAAAAATAAAATTTTTCTGCCAGATAATACGCCAGATACCCGTCACCTCGTCCGAAT
The DNA here is from genome assembly GCA_023666775.1 of Alistipes sp. Lineage (GTDB taxonomy): Bacteria > Bacillota > Clostridia > Lachnospirales > Lachnospiraceae > MGBC120314. Next base: position 2,229 of record JAMPBI010000073.1, read on the forward strand.
CCTCCGGTCCATATATGCCGCTTAACTTCTCCACCATAGATAATAACGCCGTTTTCAGGGAACGTTTCCTGTCAATGGGAACGCCAAGAAGTTCTTCCACATTCGCAATATATTCTTCCCGTTCCTCCGGCGTCGTTTCCGGCGCCGTAACGCTGTCCACAGCCCCAAGAATGATATTAACCAAGTCAATATGCATCTGCCGTTCTTCCGGATCACGGGATAAATAATCCAAAGGGAAAATATCAATTCCAAGAACATACGGACAGCCATGAAATTTTTCCAGACGTTCCGCGTCCATTGAAACGGACGTGGAATTAACCACACGCACGATCAGAGAATCATACTCCGGTTCCAGATCCATACAAAGCAGCTTGTACTCCTTTGGCAGCTCGTCTTTTGCATAACGGATAAACTTATTCAACTGATCCCTTGTCATTCCGATATCCATATCGTCGTCCCAAGGAATAAACCCCTTATGCCGTACCGCCCCAAGCAGCGTGCCGTAATCGGCAAACCACTTAATATCATGCCTTTCACAAATCTCACGGATCACCTGCAAAACCTCAAGCTGACCCGCCCATGCGCGCTTCATCATGGAAGCCACTTCAAAACCTTCTCGTACTTCTTTCTGAAAATAATTCTCCGGAAAATTTATCATTTACTAACAGTCCTTTCCTGTATTCCTTTATTATCATGATTATAACATACTTTGACGCTTTGCACCAATTAATATACTTAATCCATTCCTCATTTTCACGAAAATAACGGGAAACCTCTGTCAACATGACAGTTTTTCTGCATTCCTTTTATAACTTTTTATAACTTTTCTCTGAAAATATTTCAAGAAGCCTTGCGGCAAGTCAGCAGTCTCAATCCGAATACTGCTGCCGAAAAAAAGATTTATTTAAACTTCTGCCTTGGTGATAGTATAGCACAGATATGAAAATAGGACAATTGTAAAAAAAATTAAAATTTTTAAAAAAAGATGTTGGCAACCAAACATATGTTTGATATATTGTAAACATGAAATTTCATTACGACATATCGATATGTTCCTTTCGGATATGGATTTATATAACGATCAGCATATACACGCTATCCAGCAACGGGTCTTATAATACACCAAATGGCGGAAGCAGGGCTATTTCCACACAGGATTTATCCCGGCTTCCGCTTTTTTATCTGATCCACAACAAGGAAATATCCGTAAAACAACAAATTTAAAAAAAATTGAAAAGGAGAACAAAAACTATGAACAACTACGAATTAGAAATTCTGTTTACAGAAGAAGCATTAAAAGCAATCTATGCCGCAGGAGAAAAAATCGTTATTACCAAGGAGGTTGCAGGCAGTAAAGGCAAGAGCGTATGCTGGGTTTCCACCCTGCCGTTCCTCAACAACTCCATCAAATGGACAGAGGAGTATATGCTTTACGCTTCCAGAGAAGAAGCAACGAACGGAGCGACCATCAGCAAGCTGTCCGATGTAGACGCCATCTCGGAAATCACTTACGACTTCGATCAACGCCATTCCCCTTCCGTACAACCACACGGCTACATTTTCACCGATCGAGAAGATCCATGTATGCCTCGCAAACGCCTTAAACAACGGTATGGTCATCACAAAGGAATTCAGCACCGCTATTGATGTCACCTACAGCGGTACGAAAACCAAGAAAACCATCACATATGACTGCGCGAGAGGTATGTTTGTACCGGCAGACTAAACTTTCGTGCACAACACGGGAGATATACTCAAAAAGAGAGGAGGTGAACGAACCATGAACCTTGATATTTTAGATTCATACGGAAACCAGATTAACTTTATGTGTACGTACCTTATTTATAACGGAACCGTCAAGGGAAGCAACCGAACATGGTATACGCTCTCCGGCAACGTTACACAAAATGGCGGCGCGGCTTTCCGGGCTATATATCAGCCGGCTTCGTGGAGAACCGGCAGGCACCCGTTTAATCCGGTTTCTTCTGTCACCGTAAATCCGATGACAAACGGTGACGTTGATATCTATATTGACTAATGTTTTTTTGCTTGATCATCATCAGGCTGCCGCATTATACACAATATGCGGCAGCCTATTTTATCGTTCAAATCCGAATGGGCAGCGGGTTTAAATAGTCAGTAGGTACAAATAAACGAATTGGGAGATATTCTTTTGCTAAGGATAACAAATAAATGTTATTGATTTTATCATATATGGGATTATTTATGTATATGATAGGCGTTTTAATGTAGCAATAAAATCTACTAATTTCTGCCCTTCATATCCTACAACGATTACTATTTTTGAAAACACTTTTTATCAAGAATAGGTAATGTACGTTCTATAATTGTTTTGTTGTTGACCTTTACTATATATTTTGTGTTGCCGGAGGTAAAATCTTTTAGTCTTTTACCCATTCTGGCAGCCAGAATTAACCCTTGCATTATTTCTCCTCCAAAGGTAATAGTAATACTTTTAATGAATATGTAAGCCCAGATTCTTAGGCAGCTGCATATAGTTGTTGCCAAACTCCACTTTTAACCATGCATCAATATTATTCGGTGCCCAGAATTCGACATTTTCAAAAACAATTCTCTGTAACGGAAATACATCATTCCTATTAAACCACTGATTTATACCTGAATTACTGTAATAAGCCTCCCATGTCAAAGGAGAATACGTCCAATTTATTCCTTTTGAATCTTCATAATCGGCTTCCTCCAGCAAAACCTTTTTTAGCATATCCTGCTGCACTGCGCAAGTAGTGCAGTTTGACATTTCTTTCCGGTATGTATCCAAAAACAAACTGTGTTCTTCAAAAGAAATTTTATCCACATATCCTCTTATTGGAAGAACATCAATAAATTCCTGATTTCTATAGATACGAAAAAGTAATGGTGTTGTTAAAACGATAATTTCATCTGTGTGTTTTGCAGTCATTTCCTCATACCAAGCATAAATTAGGGTATTATCATATATGCCTTCGTATTCGTAGTAAGGGAATCTATCACGGCAAAATTCTTTCAATTTAACAAAGTCTTCCTCCGTAATTCCCAAATCCAAGTCATCGTCCCACGGAATAAACCCTTTATTATGGCGCACATACCCTAACAGATTGCCGCCAATCAAAAAAAATTTTATTTCTGTACCCGATATAATGTTCTGAACGTCCGCTGCCAAATTCACAAGATTTAGTTGTTTTTGCCTTTCTTTGCCGCTGGCAGGCTTTAATGACGACGGTTCTATATGTTTCATCAAAAAAGACACCTGATAACTTAGCAGCCTATTCTCAAATGCCAGACTTCTATTTTCAATTGCATCAGAATTTTCATCTGTTATTTCTTTCAGCAATTTTTCAATTCCATACTCTTCTATATAATCCCAGTATATGTATTGCTTAATTTTTAGAGCTTTTAAATTTTGCGCAATTCCCATAGAAACATCTAAATCCGGAGTCAGTATAATTAATATTTCTTCATCTAACACCTTCCGAATATTCTCTACTGAATGGACCGGCTGTTCACAAAATTTTATTCCTTGCCATTTAGGACTAGTTTCAATGAAACCTGCTACCCCCCCTTCTAAATTTTTAACAGAACTCAAAATATTGTATATTTTTTTCCCGTTTCGACCTGCGCCGTACAAATATATCTTCATATTATCTCCTCCCACCGATAAAATATTTCTTTATTACGCTCATCCATTTCCCGAAATATTTTTTTAATATTTTCAAATATTTCTTCATGTCTTTCCTTCGACCATTCATTCATAAACGACCGATACTTCCATGAACCAGAATCAATTTTATTTCCTACCAGTTTAGGGTCTATGAAAAAGTTCTTCCAACATTCTGCTCCTTCCGGTTTGTAATATAACCAATGAACACAAATGCATTTATAAATTTCTTCTTCATCTATATCTTTATATAATTTTTCAAGATTTAGAATCAATTCATCATACTCATCTTGTGAAGTTGGATTATAATCAAAATCATAGGCTATGTGGGGATTATTTCCGGCATTTATAACATTTATCCCCAGCATCGGATATTCATGTCCCAAAGTTCCGCATACCGTCAAGGCAAATTTAATTCCCTCTTCCTGCAACTGTTTTGGTGAAGCCATCAGGGGCAGCCTTTTTATCTTTTTGTATTTTTTACAGTAATCGTCAAAAAACATCCGATCCCTATTGCTTCCAGCAGGATGCTCTTTAATATACCAATCATAATCTGTTTTTTCCGATAATTCACCCAGATGAATAAGCCATGATACATAATCACCAAAAATTTGCCAGCCGCTATGAATAGACTCCTCCTCAAATATATGTGGACATATCAAGACCTTTACCTTATCCGTATTATTTGTCAATCTTGTGTTTTTAGGAGAAGTAAAAGGACTTTCTTTACCAGCATCGATATTCATTTGTTGTCCTTCCAGCCTGTCCTTAATATGCTTTTTACCCCACTCAATTCCATATATCTGTTCTTCTTCTGTCAGCTCTTCCCAGAATTTCTTATAAAAAGGAAACTGAGACCCATTACATTTCTGGCTGTATCCTTCACACAATTTCTGCATACAATCATAATATACGCAATATGTCGGTATATTAAAATGACACGCAATATCCCGCATATAGCCATCATAATTTCCGGAATCAAGCAATATAACTGTTTTTACATCATTTTCCTTAAACCACTGATACCAAAAAACAAAAATTTTTATTGCTTTTTTCAGATATTCATACCATTTATCTGTATACTCAAAGCAGATAACTTCATAGCGTAAATAATTTTGTATAAAAACCGTCCCTATTGCCAAACCATAAATATTTATTTCCTGCCAGTCAGAGAAAGTATGTATATTAGGCCATATATCAGCCAAAATTCTCTGAACCTCTGTCTCTTGAGATTCATCTAATTCCGGTGTAATGAGGTCCACTGTATTAAATGACTCATAAACTTGACGTATTGCGTCGGAAATCGTACTTCTCGAACGCCCGCCTCTGACATAAGCGACGATCTGCGCATCATATTTTTCAGCAAGAAAATTACCTAAATATGCATACATTGTAGCCCCGGTATCCTGAGATTGCATAAATGGTATCAATATTTTCCGTTTTGTATTTTCATGTTTGTCTTTAGACCATAATTTTTTATTAAATTCTATATATTTTTTTGTGTCTTCATCTAAATGATATACTGACTTAGGATCCCATATATAATAATCCTGATTTGGGATCAATCCTATCAAATCAAGCTGTTTTGCAATTTCTAAAGAATAATATTCCGTGGTAATCACGATTACGGTTTTAGAAGATTTAATTTTCATGTAATCTTTAATACTGATTATATCAATATCATTAACTCTATATCCCGCTCTCTTATTATCGATATACGCAACAACATTTAACTGATTTTGATACAGTGTCAGGAAATCTTCACCAAATGTCCCTGCTCCGAAAACATATATTTCTTTATTTTTTAATATTTCTGTAATGTTATTAACAATACAACATTCCTTTGCATTATAGTCCATTTATAGTCACCTCAAAATATTGATTTTAATATATACGCCGTCCGCCTTGCCCCCTCTTCAACGGGATATTTCATCATCTAATGATCACATATCAATTATTGAAATCATAATTTCCCTATGACATATTGCATTCAAAGTAATATCTCTAAGAATCCAACCATGAAGCAGAATTATAATTCATATCACATTGTTCTTGCATTAATATTCGATATAAACATATTTAAACTATTGCGATAGTTCTTGTCATCATATTGACCAAGTCGTAACCATCCCATATCAAATCAAAATCCATTGTTTTACCTATCGGAACAATGCGATCAATCCCTTTAACTCCTGACCGAATAAGTGGCTCAAATATCCCTTTATTACCGATATATCCTATTGTTTGGCAATGTTTATCATTACAGATATCCCTTATCTCCATGATATCCTTACAATCATATTCAAAGAAAAATCCGCTGTTGTCTCTGTAATCCATAAGCAATGCCGTAACCTCCGAAACTTGGATCCGAATGATGCGATTATCCTCGTGTTCACTAAGCCTGCAACCTTGTATTGCTGTTCCAGCCAGATATGTACTGGTCAGCTTATTTACCGCCTGAATTGCCTGAAAGGTGTATTTTCGCTTTGTCAGCCTATGTTCTTCAGCCCAGAACAACTCCTTTGCGTCTTCTATTTTAGTTCCAGTCCACACCACAATTCTCGGACTAGTGCAGGCGTTCTGGTCAGTTAAAAATGTATCATTATAGAAATCTTCTGCTACTTTCTCTTTATTTTCCATAGCGATATAACTATCTGAATCAATCACTGCAAGAGAGTATCTGTCAGCAAATGTAATCTCTCCAGAGCGTGGCGGCAGAGGAGATTTCCGAAGTTCCTCTATCGTAGCATCCCCGCCCCATACAATACGTACATCTGCCATGGATGAGAAAAAATCATTTATACATTTGTCCCGCTCATACCTTACAAGTGTCACATAGGGTCTAAGTTCATCATAAATTTTAAGCGTCTCTTTAAATGCTTCTGCAATAATTGACACCTGCTTGAAATCTTTCGATGGAACTCGGACAATATTTGCATTTCCGGTAAGAAGTCCGGACACAAGTGAGTATGCAAAATTGACTGGAACATTCGAGGGCGCGATA
>JAMPBI010000074.1 GCA_023666775.1 Alistipes sp.
ACTTCGGAAGCGGGTATTCTTCGTTAAACATTTTGCTGGAAACGCCGTTTGACGTGATCAAGCTGGATAAAAAATTTATGGACAATATGATGGTGTCCAAGAAGGGAAGAATGATACTGGAGCAGGTTGTAAATATGGCGGAAAAGCTGAAGCTGGGTATTCTGGCGGAGGGCGTGGAGACAAAGGAGCAGGTGGAACTTCTGAAAAAGATCGGCTGCGACTATGTACAGGGCTATTATTACGCGAAACCTATGCCGGAGGAGGAGTTTTTTGAACTTCTTACCGGAAAGAACGGGGAAAAATAAAAGAGAGTTTATGGAGGAATGGAAAATGGCTGAAATTACGAGAGAAACGGCGCTGGAACTTCTGAAAAAATATAATAAAGAGGAGTTCCACATTCTGCACGCGCTGACGGTGGAAGGCGTAATGCGTTATTTCGCGAAGGAACTGGGTTACGGCGGCGAGGAGGAGTTCTGGGGACTCTGCGGTCTTCTTCATGACGTGGATTTTGAAATGTACCCGGAGGAGCATTGCAAAAAAGCGCCGGAACTGCTGGCGGAGATTGACGCCGACGAACGGCTGGTACACGCGGTATGCTCCCACGGTTACGGAATATGCAGCGAGACGGAGCCGGTTCATGAGATGGAAAAGATACTGTTTGCCACGGACGAACTGACGGGGCTGATCGGCGCCGCCGCGAGAATGCGTCCGTCAAAGAGCGTTATGGACATGGAATTGTCCAGCTTAAAGAAGAAATATAAGGACAAGCGGTTTGCGGCGGGTTGTTCCAGAGACATTATCAATACGGGGGCCGAAAGGCTTGGCTGGGAACTGGACAAACTTCTGGAGCAGACGATCTACGCAATGCGAAGCTGCGAGGAAGCGGTCAACCGGGAAATTGCGGAACTTGGTCAGTAAACAGGAAAGAAGGATATGCATATGACTCCGATAAAAGGCGGTGTAACCGCACCGAAAGGATTTAAGGCTGCCGGTCTTAATGCCGGTATCAAGAATAACGTAAAAAAGGACATGGCAATGATCTACAGCGAAGCGCCATGCAGCGTGGGAGGCACATTTACAACCAATCTTGTAAAGGCGGCTCCCGTAAAATGGGATCAGAAAGTGGTTTATGAGACGAAGAAAGCGCAGGCGGTCGTTGTCAACAGCGGTATTGCCAATGCCTGTACCGGTGAGGAAGGGTATGGATACTGTGTGGAGACGGCGAAGGAGACGGCGGCGCTTTTCGGTATTCCTTACGAGACGGTTCTGGTCGCTTCCACGGGCGTGATCGGAAAACAGCTTCCTATGGACGTGATCAGGAAGGGTATCCGTATGATGCCGGAGAAGCTGGGAAACACGTTAGAGGACGGAACGCTCGCGGCGGAGGCGATCATGACGACCGATACCGTTTCCAAGGAGGTCGCGGCGCAGGTTACGATCGACGGTAAAACCGTTACGATCGGCGGTATGTGCAAAGGTTCCGGCATGATCCACCCCAACATGGCGACCATGCTCTGCTTTATTACCACCGACGCGGTTATCGGAAGCGATTTACTGTTAAAATCGGTGCAGAACATTGTCGGCGATACCTTTAACATGATATCCGTTGACGGCGATACGTCCACCAACGATACCGTTGTGGTGCTGGCAAACAAAATGGCAGGCAACGCGGAGATTTTGGAAGACAGCGGGGACTATAAGATATTTTACGAGGCGTTATACTATATTTTAGAGGAACTTTCCAAAAAAATCGCAGGGGACGGCGAGGGCGCGACCTGTCTGTTTGAAGCGGAGACGGTTCACGCGAAGACCAAGGAGCAGGCGAAGATTTTAAGCAAATCCGTGATCACGTCGAGCCTTACGAAAGCGGCGATTTTCGGACATGACGCGAACTGGGGAAGGATCCTTTGCGCAATGGGGTATTCGGGAGCCGATTTTGACCCGGAGACCGTCGATATTTATTTTGAGAGCGAAGCCGGAAACTTAAAGATCGTCGAGAACGGCTGCGCGACCGATTACAGCGAGGAAAAGGCGACGGAAATTTTGTCCAAAAAGCATGTAAAAGCGGTTCTGGACGTAAAACAGGGCGATGAACGCGCCACGGCATACGGCTGCGACCTGACGTTTGATTATGTGAAGATCAACGCGGATTACCGCTCTTAAAGGATATATGCAAAAAGAGGTATGGAAAAATGGAAAAAATGGAAGCTGAGTTACAGAAGGCTGCGGTGCTGGTTGAGGCGCTCCCTTATATTCAGAAATTCAACCGGAAGATCATTGTTGTGAAGTATGGCGGCAGCGCCATGGTTGACGAGGAATTAAAAAAGAAAGTGATCCAGGACGTGGTTTTGCTAAAGCTGGTAGGTTTTAAGCCGATCATCGTCCACGGAGGCGGCAAAGATATCACAAAATGGGCGGACAAGGTGGGGATTGAGACACGCAAGGTAAACGGACTGCGCGTGACGGACGAACCGACCATGGAGATTGCCGAGATGGTCCTCAATAAGATCAACAAGGATCTTGTGAGCCTGATACAGCAGCTTGGCGTAAAAGCGTGCGGTATCAGCGGAAAAGACGGGAAAATGCTTGTCTGTAAGAAGAAACTGTCCGACGGGGAGGATATCGGATATGTAGGCGACATTACCGACGTGGAACCGCGGATCATCAAAGACCTGATCGAAAATGATTTTCTTCCGGTTGTCTGTCCGATCGGAACGGACGAGGACGGTCATTCCTATAACATCAACGCGGACGACGCGGCGTGTGCCATCGCGAGCGCCTGCAACGCGGAAAAGCTGGCGTTCCTTACGGATACGGAGGGCGTTTATCTGGATTATAACGACAAGGATACGCTGATCTCGGAACTGACCCTTACCGAGGCGGACAAGCTGATCGGCGGCGGGAATATCGGAGGCGGTATGCTCCCGAAACTGAATAACTGTATTGACGCGATCAAAAACGGGGTGTCAAGGGTCCACATTATGGACGGAAGGATCCCGCACTGCCTGCTTCTTGAGATCTTTACGAATAAGGGTATCGGAACAGCAATATTAAATGATGACGCAGAGAGGTTTTACAATGGAAACGAAACAGATCATGGAGACGGCGGACGCCGCTTTAATACATACTTATAACCGCTTTCCAGTGGTTCTGGACCGGGGAGAGGGCGTTTATCTTTATGATAACGACGGTAAAAAATATCTTGATTTCGCGGCGGGGATCGCCGTGTTCGCGTTAGGCTACGGTCATAAGGAATATAACGACGGATTGAAGGCGCAGATTGACAAACTGATCCACACGTCCAATCTTTTTTACCATGAACCGATGGCGAGGGCGGCGGAGCGTATCGTCAAGACGGCGGGCATGAGCAGGGTGTTTTTTACAAACAGCGGCACGGAGGCGGTGGAAGGCGCCATAAAACTCGCGAAGAAGTGGGCGTTTCTGCGTGATAACAGTACGGATCATGAGATCGTCGCCATGGAACATTCGTTTCACGGAAGAAGCATAGGAGCGTTATCCGTGACGGGCAATAAACATTATCAGGAGGCGTTCGGACCGCTGATCCCGGGGATTAAGTTCGCGCGCTACAACGATCTTGAGAGCGTGAAAAACGCGGTGACGGATAAGACCTGCGCCGTTATTATGGAAACGGTTCAGGGAGAGGGCGGCATTTATCCGGCGGACAGGGAGTTTATCAAAGATGTGAGGAAACTCTGCGACGAAAAGGATATGCTTTTGATCTTGGACGAGATCCAGTGCGGCATGGGACGGACTGGCACGATGTTCGCCTGTGAGCGGTACGGAGTGAAGCCGGATATTATGACGGCTGCGAAGGCGCTGGGCTGCGGCGTTCCTGTCGGCGCGTTCCTCGCGAACGACAAAACGAAGGACGCTCTTGTTCCCGGCGACCACGGTACGACTTACGGAGGAAATCCTTTTGCCTGCGCCGCGGTCAATACGGTTCTGGATATCTTTGAAAAGGAACATGTTCTTGACAATGTCAGGGAAGTTTCCGTATACTTGGAGAAGACGCTGGACGAAATAGCGGCGGAGTTTGACTGTATCTGGGAAAGAAGAGGTATGGGACTGATCCAGGGACTGGAATTGGAAGGCACTATGCCGGTAGGACAGGTGGTGAACCGGTGCCTTTCTAAGGGGCTGATCGTTATTTCCGCCGGCAATAACGTGCTGCGTTTTGTTCCTCCGCTGGTGATCTCAAAGGACAATGTAGACGAGATGGCGGCAAAACTCAGGGCGGCTTTGAAGGATTAGGAGTAGTTATGAGAGTGAAAAAATGGATCGCGAAAATTCTTATACCGGTCTGTATCGTTACGGCTTTGGGCTGTAGTAACGCAAAAGGCGACGAGACGGAGACGGCTTTGGTGACGGACGGAACGGAAACGGGACAGGAAGAGACGACACAGGAAGAAGTGTTGGAAGACGTTGTCCTGAATTTCTGGTATGTGGACGCCAATATGACGGACTATTTTACCGGAGTGGTCGAGAAGTATCAGGAAGAACATTCCAACGTGACGGTAAATATGCGTATCGTGGCGTCAACGGGATATCTGGATAATATCAATACCCAGAGTATCAACCATAGCAATGCGGTTGACGTTTATATGCTGCATAATGAGGATCTGGAACAGGCGTATCTTGCGGGACTTGCAAGAGCCTACGATCCCGAAGATACGGTGTACACGGAAGAAAATTACGGCAGGTCCGCAATGAGGGCGGTCACTTACGACAATAAAAAGATTGCGTATCCGCTGTATTTTGACGGGGCGTTTCTGGTGTATAATAAAGACTATGTTGAGACGGTTCCGACCACATTTGACGGGATCCTCGGTTTCGCGACCATGGAGCGCGGCGAGGAAGAAAGCGTCATGGATAATATTGAGATCGTCTGCGTCTGGCCGGTTTCCGATTACTCGTTTAATTACGAGTTTTTAAGTGACAGCCTGAACGTGGGCGGAATTAACGGGGATAACCGCGCGCAGGTGGACGTGGAGAACGGTACGGTCATTACGGCGCTGCAATATTTCCAGAGCCTGAATGATTACTTCGCGTTGGACCGGCATGAAGTGGATTATGATTACTGCCTGAATTATTTTATGGAAGGAAAGTCGGCGTTTACGTTTGTGAAGACGGCGGCGCTTACAAGGCTGAACGAATCGGAGGTCAATTACGGAACGGCGTGTATGCCGGATATTTCGGATTCGATCAGCGCGTCGGCGCTTTCTTATACGCAGTGTCTTGTCATCAATCCGTATTCCACCAATGCTGCCGAAGCGGAAAAACTTGTGAAGGCGATCTGTTACGATCATGTGTCGGAATTTTACGGACAGACCGGTTATTATCCGTCCTGCAAGGTGTGGGAGTATGACGATATTGTACGGGGAATTTACGAGAATTATTTTGATTCGACGCCGATGCCGAAGATGATGACTCTCGGCGACTATTATATCGAGCTTGACATTCTTCTGCATAAGGTATGGGACGACGAGGGAGACATTGCCATGCTGTTAAATGAGTTTCAGAATTTTTTGAACGTGCAGTTAAATTAGGAATAAAATCTCAGCATTTGAAAATAATAACTCCAAGATATATTTTCCTTATTGGAGGTCAAAAATGCTGGGATTTTTTATTGCCATGATCAGCGGAGCGCTGATGAGTGTTCAGGGGGTTTTTAATACGGATGTGACAAAGAGCACCAGTATCTGGGTGTCGGGTGCGTTTGTGCAGATCACGGCGTTTCTCACCTGTATCGTGATGTGGTATGTTTCGGGAAGACCGAGTTTTGCCGGACTTTTTCAGGTGGAACACAAGTACGCGCTGCTGGGCGGCGTGATCGGTGCGTTTATTACTTATACGGTTGTGCGGAGCATTGCCATGCTGGGAACGGCTCCGGCGATCCTTACGATCGTCATTACCCAGACGACGGTGGCTTATCTGATCGAGCTGTTTGGTATGTTCGGAAGCGAAAAGGCGGATTTTTCGTGGCTGAAACTGCTTGGGCTTGCCATCGCCATCGCGGGGGTTGTGATGTTTAATCTGTGCGGGAGTCAGGGAAATGGGTGAGAAAATTCAAGTAAATAATATTAAATAGAAAACAGGACGCGTTACAATAAAGAATGTGGCGCGTCCTGTTTTATGTTATAATAGTTACAGAAAATGGTAAAGTCTATTTTAACGAGGAGGTAAATAAGTGAAGAAAACGGGAACCGTCCTTGTAATTGTCCTATTGATCATCGGAAGCATACTGTATGTGAAACGACGGGATATCCAGTATATGTATTACTATTTGATGGACATGGTTTTTATGGATATCGGAATGGACAGAACATATTATATATATATTAAATTATCGGATGACGTCGTATTCAACAATGGGATAGAGGATATTTTGTTACCGGAACAGACAAATAAAAATGCATTATTTAATAGTTATACAAAGGATAAGGCGTACTATGGTATTTTTTCGAACAGCGTGATAGCGGGGAGCGGTTATCATAATGAGTATGAAATAGAAATGAAAAGAGGTACTGAGTTTCGTGTCGTATCAACGTCAGAAGAACCTTTTTTGCTTCGATATTATATGTATTTTCGTAAAAATGAATGGTGCAGGGAAGTTGATTTTAGTAGTGTTGAATGTAAAGAGTTTAAAGCCGAAGTTCAGCAAGATTATATCCGCTGTTATACGGATACCAGTTTTGGCGTGGATACATACATTTTTATTAATTTGAATTACAAAGAATATTATACAGGATTTTTGTTCCATGATGTGGATTTTGAAATAAAATCTTTTGAAATCCGCAAAAGAGAAAATGATAAACCAATGATATATCTGGATATGGACGGAGACGGAGTGTATGAGAAAGATTGTAGTGAATATCTGAATGAGCTAGATTATTATTATTGAAAAAAACGGGAGGAAATATTGTCTCAAAGTGTGGGGAAACCTTGCAAACAAGGGGAAAGTCGGTTATACTATAAAAGGTTATATTGAATGCAGACATTAGAAAGCGGGAACATAGTATGCGTTACATTGGTGGAAAGACTTTATTGCTTGATCACATTATAAACGCCATAGAAACGGAAACTCAAAATGTTAAAACGGTGATTGATATTTTTTCCGGTTCGGGAATAGTCGGAAATGCTTTGAAAGCAAAGAAATATAGTGTGCTATCCAACGATTTCCTTTATTTCAGTTATGTGATTGCAAGAGGAACAATCGGGATATGTCAGGACCCCTTATTTAAAAATTTTGATTTTGATGTAATTGATTATCTGAATAATCTGACTTTGGAAGGTACGGCGTATCCGCTTGAACGTTGTTTTATTTATAATAATTACTCTCCGAATGAAAATTGCCAAAGAATGTATTTTCAGAATAAAAACGCTATAAAGATCGATTTAATAAGGCTGCAGATTGAAGACTGGAATAAGGCAGGCTTGCTTTCGGAGGATGAATATTACTATTTACTTGCGGCTTTAATAAATGCAGTGCCATATGTAGCCAATATTGCGGGTGTGTTTGGAGCATATCTGAAGTTTTGGGATAAGCGTACATATAATGAACTGAAGTTAGTGAAACCGTTAATTGTTGCCACCGATAAGAAAATGTTATGTACTAATGCAGACTATACGCAGATACTTGGTGAGAAATATGATTTGTTGTATGCCGATCCGCCGTATAATTCAAGGGAATATTTACCGAATTATCATGTGCTTGAGACAATAGCAAGGTATGATTATCCCAAATTGCAAGGCGTGACAGGGATGCGGGATTATAAAAATCAAAAAAGTGTTTTCTGTAAGAAAAAAACAGTATATAGTGCATTTGAAACACTGATACGGGACTGTCGGAGCAGATATTTGTTGATCAGTTATAACAATGAGGGATTGATCCGTACAGATGATTTATCCGGGCTGTGCAAGGAGTATGCCATCGGAAATTCATTTCGGCTTATAGAAATTGATTACAGAAGATACAAGAACAAAATTCCCAATAATAAAACAGGGTTGAAAGAGCAGCTTTATTTTTTGAGGAGAAATTAATGGAATATATAAAAGCGCCTATGAATTATATAGGAAATAAATATCGGATCATGGGGCAGATACAAAAGTGGTTTCCTAAAAACGTTGACCTTATGGTGGATCTGTTTTGCGGGGGCTGCGATGTAACCTTTAATACGAGCGCAAATGAGCATATAGCGAACGACTTAAACTTTTTTGTTATAGACATATATAAAGAGTTTCAGCGTTTGGGCGTGGAAGAAACGATACGCAGGATAGATGATATTATCAATGAGTGGAAGCTGAATAAAAAGGATAAAACGGCTTATGAACGTTTTAGAAACCACTATAATGCTACAAAAAATCCGTTAGACCTGTATGTATTAATGTGTTTTAGTTTTAATTATCAATTCCGATTTAATTCCGCTCACGAATATAATAATCCTTTTGGAAAGGATAGAAGTTCATTTAATGAGGTAATGAGGGATAATTTGAGCAGGTTACAAGGTATTATTGAACAGATACGTTATATTTCCTGCGATTTTCGGGAGTTTGATTATGGTTTGATGAAAGAAGGCGATTTCTTGTACGCTGATCCGCCGTATTTAATAACTCGTGGAAGTTACAATGACGGAAAAAGGGGATTTAAGGGCTGGGGCGAGGAGGATGAGAGAGCCCTGTATGATATATTGGACAACCTAAATGAACGGGGGATAAAATTTGCATTGTCAAATGCTTCACATCATAAAGGGACGATAAACAATATTTTATTGGATTGGAAAAAGGAACGGAAATATCATATGCATAGGATAAACTT
>JAMPBI010000075.1 GCA_023666775.1 Alistipes sp.
CATATCGCAGACGATGTTACAAGAAAAGTAAAAAGATCGAAAAAAAGTAAAGCAAAATATGTCACTGTTTCCGGAGATGAAAAAACATGGAGAAAATGGCACCTTGCAAATGACGGTCACGTTGCGAAAAACGGGAAGTTTGTTCCGGGAAACCATTTTGCGGATAAGGCGGAAATTGCTTCGGAATCTTCTATTGACCGTATCGTTGAAAAAGTGATGGAAGGGGTGGTTAAAAATTGACAGATTAAAAGAACACATTATAAATATACTGGAAATTCCATACATATCAGAAGAAGACACGGTTATGGACGGTTCCTTTACGCTGACGCCGATTATCAGCAGTGGATTAAGAGGTAACGGAGTGATACAGTCGGACATTGATTATTACTCGGTCAATCTCTTTTATTCCGATAAGACAGAGCTGGTGATCCATGCTAAAGGGTTGAGGAACCGTTTATTGCAGGAAGGAATGATATGCGATACTCCAAGTTATACCTATGAAAGAGAAGGCGGTATATGGAGAGGAATGTTGCAGGTGGGACAAATAGGAGGTTTAGTTAAAGATGGGAAATAAAATGAAGAAAAGTAACCAGTCATATCGGATAAACATTAAAAATCCCGTTTATTGTGAAGTTATAAGCGATACGGAGGAGGGAACGACATACGGTCCCGTTATTTCATTAGGGCAGGCGCAGGAAATTCAGATTACGTCATCAATGGCTTCAGGAATGTTACATGGCAACGGCGCGCTGGTTGATTCTACATCACTGATGACCGGGCTTGCCGTATCTATGAAGGTGACAAAACTGAATGTGGAAGTTGTGGCAGATATTTATGGGTATGAAGTGACGGACGGTGTCGTGCAGATCCCGGCGGGAACGGTACCGAAGGAGATTGCATTAGGTTATGAGGTAGAGCAGACAGATGGAAAGTCAGAATATATATGGTTACTGAAAGGTAAGCCAAAGCCGACAAATTCTACGGTCCAGCAGTCCGAAACCAGTATCAATTACAGTACCGATACCATTGAAATTGATTTTGTAAAGCGTATTTCTGATAATATGCTGAAATATTATGCCGACGCTTCTAATCCGGAATTTTCAAAAGAGCAGGCGAAAACATGGTTTAGCGAGGGACCGTCAACATTCCCGAAAAAGCCGACAGCGTCGGGTGGAACTCAGGAAGAAGTTACGGAACCGGCTGAGAGTGAGGAGGAACAGAATTGAAAACAATCCATGTAAAGCCGGTTGAGGATATTGAAATCAGGCTGAAAGACAAAAATTATATATGTTCTTTTAATATGCTTACTATGGCATATTTGCAGGACGAAATCGTGAAAATAAAAGGGAAGATCAGTGAGGTGTCGCCGGCGCATACGGCGGCACTTGTACTGTATGCAGGAATTAAAACAAACGAACCTGACTTTACGGTTGAGGAGGCAAATGCGCTGGCATTGCAGATGGGTCCTGCTCATTATGAGGATATTATGGCGGCTTTCAATGAGGCGGTATTTGCCTCCATGAACAAAGAGCAGGATATGACGGCAAAAAATTTGATAGCTCAGTATTGGGAGAATGTGAAGAAATCAATTTCGGAATAGACGAAGCCTATTATATTTATGTTGAAAAGCTGCATCATACTGAGCATGAATTTTGGAGCAGCAGTTATAAAAAAATACTGTATATTGTGGAACGCTATGCGGAGGAACTGGGTGCGGGTTTCGCAACGGTACAGGACAGTAACATGATAACAGGTATGAAAGACATAGCGGGGTGGTGATCGTGGCTTATAAGAAAGTTATTTATCTGGGACTGGATTATAGTGAGTTTGAGGGTAATATTAAACAGTGTAATGAGCAGATGAAAAATCTGGACGCGGAATTTAAACTGGCGCAGTCTCAGATGGAAAATACCGGAAAGAGTTCGGAAAAGCTGGCATTAAAGGAAGAATATTTAACGCAGAAAATATATTTGCAGCAACAAAAGGTTGAAGAAGCGAAGAAAAAATACAATGCACTGATGGACGCTCATGCAGATACAAGCAAAATCGACGCGGCTGACCAGGCATTGTTAAAGGAGCGGACAACACTTCAAAATCTGCAAAATGAACTGGATAATACCAGAATAAAGACAAGCGGACTAAAAGAAAGTATGACTGTTCTTGCAACGGTATGTACTTCGATTTCTGCGCTTTATCTGGGTGCTTCCAAATCGGTTGCCGATTACGCGGATAATATTATTACAATGTCCAATGAGACACATATTGCAACGGATACGCTTCAGGGGTGGGAATACGCTTCGGATCTGATTGATGTTTCCGTGGATATAATGACAGGATCTATCCAAAAAATGACCAATAACATGCAGACGGCAGCCACAGGAAGCGGCGAGGCGTCGAAGGCATTTACAAAACTTGGCGTTAAGATTACGGACGTACACGGCAATATGAGAGACTCGGAAGAGGTATTTTATGACGTTATCGACGCTCTTGGAAATGTAAAAAATGAAACGGAGCGTGACCAACTTGCGATGGATATATTCGGGAAATCGGCGACAGAGTTGGCGGGCGCGATTAGTGCCGGATCGGAAGGTTTAAAGGAATACGGAGACAAAGCCCGGGAACTTGGATTGATCATGTCCGATGAAGCATTGACAACTGCGGGAGAGTATAAGGACGCGCTTGATAAGCTGGACAGTACATTTGAGGCAATGAAGAACAATCTGGGTATGGCAGTAATACCGATATTAACGGAATTAGTAAATGCTATTGCGTCTATTCCGGCACCGGTTCTTAGTACCATTGTTGTAATTTTATCCATAGTGGCGACAATCGTATCACTAACATCGGCTGTCAATTCTGTGATAAAGACGGGAAAGTCTATCGGGGACCTTTTTAGCATGGTTACGAAGGGATTGGACAATACCTATGTAAAAATAACACTCCTGGTAATCGGAATAACGGCTTTAATATCTGCAATAGCGGTTTTGATAGGAAAAGGGAAAGAAGTCAATGATACGATGAGTAATCTTGGAAATCTTGGAACAAACCGTTTCTCGACGGGACACAATGCCAGAGGTACCCGTAACTGGCGCGGCGGTGCAACATGGGTCGGAGAAAACGGACCTGAAATTGTGGAATTTCCACCGGGTACCCGCATTTACAACAACCAGGAATCCAACCAGATAGCAGGAGGCGATACCTACTATATAAGTATGAACATGGATCTTACAAAACTGAAAACGGTAAATGATGTGGTGGAAGCCGTGAGCGGGCTTGCCGGATCTTTGGGAAGCGGAGGGATAATCAATGGCTAGTATAACGATAAAGGGAACGGATACGGTAATACGGACGTCGTCGCCGGATACAAACTATGACAGTCGTTCAACGCTGGAATTTGGTTCAAGTAGCGGCACTGCAAATTTGGTGCCGTATCTGTTTTTCAAAATCCCGGATGTGTTAAAGGGCGATGTGGAAATCAATTCAATCACATTGCATATTGAAAAGTACAGTTATGAGGTATGTAAAAAGACATGGAGTACCAATTCATCTGGTGGACAGTATACAAATCTCAGCTATTCAAATCCCAGTGGCATGAGTGGTGATTATGGAGTGATAAAAGGCGACGCTGATCTATCCTCCACCATGACCTATAATAATGATCCGTATCAGAACAGTACTTCTTTTACAGCATACTATTGGGACAGATTTTCGGTATCGCAGGGAAATAATACCGATGTACTGGATATTCCGATACGGATACAGGATAACAGTGGAAATAAAATAAAACTGGATTCCAACTATCTTATTTTATGTTTTACAGGATATTACACCGGAACGAATGCATATGGACTGGAAAGTACATGGTATTACGGTGCTTTCCGGAGCAATACGGCAAACCTGACGATTGACTATTCCAGCAAAAAACCGAGGGCAACGCTGACAAGCCCTCTGAATATAGCGATAAACAATGCAAATGAAATAGAATTTATCTGGACCTATGAGGACGACAGGAAGTTAGAGCAGAGTAAATATGAATTTGGATATTCCTATGACAATGTGAACTGGACAACCACAATTGAAAATTTGCCGGACACCAGTTATCATGTGCAGCCGGATAAGTTTAGTGCGGGAAATGTATACTGGAGAGTAAAGGTATTCAATACGGAAGGTTTTGAAAGTGAATATGCATACGGAGTATTTACCTCGGTATTGAATGTTCCTGTGCTTACATTGACATATCCGGTGGAAGTCAGTTTAAATCAGGCGTCTCCGCTTACCTTTACCTGGGATTATTTCGAGGAGGTCGAGGTAGGGCAGAAATCGTATGAAATCGGCTGGTCTTCGGACGGAGGCGCAAATTGGAGTACGGTAAGTATTGCCTCAAGTGAACATTACCATGAATACCCTGCGGATACATTTCCGGGTGGGATTATCCGTTGGCGTGTCAGGTCAACGAACAACTATAACAAAACAAGTGAATATGTATACGGTGTATTTACTTCGGTATTGAACATTCCGGTAGTCACGGTATCGTACCCGAACGAAGTCAATCTGAATAATTCTTCTAAAAGTATCTTTACATGGGATTATACGGAAGAAGTTCTTGTTGGACAAAAATCGTATGAAATCGGCTGGTCGTCTGACGACGGAGGAAACTGGCATACAGCAAATGTCACGGCGGGGAGACATTACCATGAATATCCTGCGGATACATTTCCGGTAGGCGCTATACGCTGGCGCATACGGGCAACAAATAACTATAACAAGAGAAGCGGGTATTCTTACGGACAATTCACCGCTATCGGGCAGACGGCGGCACCGGTCATTACGTCGGTAAGCCAGGATGCAATACCGACGGTGACGTGGACATCACAGTATCAGGATTGTTATGAAATCCGGATCCGTCAAGGCAGCGGGATCCTGTATGAAAGCGGACTAATGACAGGAAGCAGCGTCCGGGAACTTCAATGTAATGTAATGCTTCCTGACGGAGTGTATTCCGTAGAAATCCGCATGGTGAATACATATGGATATTATACGGAATGGAATACCTACAGTTATGCTCTGGATACGGTAAAACCGCAGGCGGCACAGATGGTAGAAATCAGCAGACAAAAAGATTTCAGTATAAAAATCAGCGGCATTGTTCCCGCGGGGTTAAAGGCGTATGTTATAAGAAAAGACGCTGTTACGAACGAGGAGGTAATCATTGGTATATATTCGGAAGAGGAAGAGTTTTACGATTATAGCGCGCCTTTGGATCAGGACTTCCTTTATACAATAAGAACATATGACGCGTCAAGACCTGGCGGATACACAGACGGGGAATGGACGCGTCAGCGGATTGGATCGGGCGGGGGCATAGTTCTCCATGATGCCGCGAATATGAAAAACTGCATAGCTGCCTATATCAGCGGGGACAATTTGTTTGAAATAGGACGGAACGATACATACACGAAAAACTTTTTCAATGTTATAGGAAGAAAATATCCGGTTAAGGAGCAAATGGACTGGGTGCGGTCACAAAGAGAAGTCAGCGTGTGGCTGTCAGACGCCGACTATGAGAAGATACAAAAAATTAATATGTCCTCCGGAAACGTGTACTACAGAGCGCAAAAGGAAGCGTTTCTCTGTGACATGGAAATACAACTGACAGGAAGATACGTCGGAGGAGGAAAGTTTCTAAAGATTTCCCTCCTTCGGCTGAACGAGGATTTGGAGGTTAAACTGTTATGAATATAGCGGCTTCGGGATATTCGGAAGCAGAGCTTCTTAAATATTTGTTTTCCCGCAACAGAACGGTATGGTATGAATATACCGTCGCGGACGTAAATGATAAGACGATCGGAAAGCTGGACATGGAATCGGGGAAGGTATCATTTGATTCACGGCGTGAAATTATGCGGACTTTCAGTGCCAGCGCAAGGAAATCACAGCTTCTGGATATCAATGTAATGGATGAACGGATTATACCGTGGTTGTGCCTTAGGCTCAACAATGGCGACGTTATCAAGTGGGCGCTTGGCAGATTTATAGTACAGCCGTCCCAAAGTTGTGAGCAGGCAGTCTCAATGATTAACGTGACCGGATACGATTTAAGCAAAATTGCATATGACGATAAGGTGGCGGGAAGATATTATGTTCCTGCCGGAAGTGTTTACACATCAACGGTCGCCCAGCTTCTTGGAAGTCTATATAAAAATCTGAATGTGGAGTTTCTGGCAAAGACGAAGCAGGCAGATCAGGAATGGGAAATCGGAACGAGTAAACTGACAATAGCCAATGAACTGCTTAGCAGCATTAATTATAATCCGTTCTATTTTGATGAATACGGGAACGGCATTATTGAGGAATACATCAATCCGGCGAACAGACCCGTCGAATTGGCTTATTCTACAGTAAATAACAGCATATTTCTTGACAGCGTTGATATTGAGACAAACCGGTTTGATATTGCCAATAAATTTATTCGTTACACAGAAAACGTGGATTCCCGGTATCTCATAAGCATATATGAAAATAATGATGTAAATAGTCCATACAGCATTGTAAACCGTGGAAGAACTATTGTGGATGCCGAAATGGTAAATGATATTGCTACGCAGGCGGATCTGGACAGTTATACCATACGGGCGGCTTTATCAAAAATGCAGAGCGCGGAAGTTTTGACCTTTCATTCTTTAAATATGCCCGGACACGGTTATCAGAACAGTTTATATGTAGAGTGTGGATTATACGGTATTGATAACAAGTATGTTGAAATATCATGGGAAATGGAGTTGAAAACAAACGGAACGATGAGACATGTGTGCGAAAGGGTGCTAAATGTATGAGTATTTTAAGCAATAGACTGTATAAGACAATATCGGATACCGGCAAAGATAATAAGAGACAGGTTAAACTTGCTACGGTGGCATCCGTCCGTGACAATAAGATTTACTTAAAATTTTACGGAGAAGACGAAGTCAGTCCCAAGCCATATAAAAGACTCGGTTCTTACACACCGTATGAAGGTGATGTCGTAGCGGTTCAGAATATCAACGGTTCTTACATCATCATAGGGGAAATCGTATCCGGAACCGGAACAAATTATGGGGAAGGCGTTAATATTGTAAATGAGGTTGCCGCAAAACTGTCTTCCGTATCGGGAACGGTCAATATTGTCCAGTATGGAGCGAAAGGCGACGGCATTACAGATGATACCTATGCGATCAAGAATGCGATTGATTATGTAAAGCGGAAGGGAGGCATTTTATATTTTCCGCCGGGAGAATACATTTTCAGTGAACGGATCCTGATAGATCTTCCCATCAAAATAACGGGAGCGTCCATCGAACAGACTACATTGCATTTTATCGGAGGAAGGCAGGAGGCGTCAACTTTACCCTATGATGCGGAATGGTGGGAGGAAAGCGACGCGGCGCTTTTGGTTCTGTCCGATGATGTTACTTTTGAAAATTTCCGGCTTTATGGTGTGTATGATTTCTCAAATACATATTATAACGGTATATCGGCACACTGGATCGTAAAGAACGCAAACGGATTAAGGTATCAGGGAGCTGAACGCTTCCGTATGACAAACGTAAAGGTGATGGGCTTCCGCAACAACGTGTACATTTACGGCGGTTGGGAGCGGTATTTTGTAAACTGTATTTTCTGGGACGCAACGGATTCCGGGATTAAATATACGGCATTACAGAGGGAACTGGTAGGAATGTGGTCAAACAGCGGTGATTTGATCATGGCGTGCAGTTTTGTCAATAACCATGTGGCAGGATTTTATGCCGAAGCGGCATTTCAGACAAGTCTCTATAACTGCGTATTCGAGTATAATCAGCGTGCGATCATTGCGGATAACTGCGTTAATATGATGTTCGTTAATTGCTGGAACGAGGCAAATCTTGATAAGATCGTGGTGAAAGGGATCGCGAAGTTTGACGGAGGATACAATATTACACGAAGTACGGTAGATCATGACGGGAACGGTCATGTCATTATTGAGATGAACTCGGATATAACCATTCTTCAGGGAACGAATATTGTGTTCCGGCAGCAGAACGGTATTATCATTAAAGGCGTACATCTGGGTGAGGAACTTACGAATATATTGGAAAATCCTGCATTTGGTAAGGAATCCGGCGGCGTATATCTGGTTCCGAGTCTTGAGAGTTGGGAGAAATATCCGACATGGGCGATGGACATTTCAACAGATGTGACCTGTAATGGTGCGTATTCCATTGCATATAACATTACCGGAAGGACGGATAATCCCGAATTTTGTCTGCACCAGACAATCGAAGGTCTGTCTCCCGGCGAATATAATATTGAATGTGATGTAATGGCGCCGGACAGGTTCAGCGTTGATAACGGATTTGTTATAGCGGCTTCGTATAAGAACGGTAATGGTGTGGGAATAGGCTGGAATACATATACTTATGACATTATCGGTAATAATGCGTGGGAGCGGGTGGCGTTTAAAATTACTCTGCCGGAAGAGTGTACCAGCGTTCAGGTGAAATTCGGACCCAAAAACAACGGAATATGTTATATGGCAAATCCGGTCATGAGTTCTTCGGACGCGGCGGTAGCCAATAATATATATATTCGGAAAAACGGCTCTAACTCAAAGGAGCTGATGATTTATGATATCAATAATACATTGCTTGGAAAACTTACCATGCAGTAGAGCCATCTTTGAAAGGGTGGCTTTTGCTATATTAAAAGAAGGGAGGAATGTCTTAATGGAGACACTCATCGGTATATTGATCAGCTCCGGCG
>JAMPBI010000076.1 GCA_023666775.1 Alistipes sp.
CGCCCGCGTACACGCTGACTTTTGCATCGCCGTAATCGGTATCTTCCTGACGGACGACCGCGTCAAACCCCTCCGGGATATAAGAACCGGTCATCACCCGTATTGCCGTATTTTTTTCATAAGAAATCTGCTTATAATCGCCTGCCAGAAGTTCGCCCGCAACTTCCAGTATCACGGGAGCCGTTCCGGACGCGCCCTCAACGTCGAAAGCGCGCACGGCATATCCGTCCATGGCAGATTTCGCAAAAGGCGGCACCATCATTCCCGCGATAACGTCTTTGGCGAGGATCCTGCCGTGACACCGGGTAATCGGAACATTTTCCGCTTCTTCTATGGGACGGACCGCGTCCAGCAGATTTTCCAGACATTTTTCAATTTCCATACGCTCCATGACCGACCGCTCCTTTAATACGCTTTTGGCGCCGCGTTTTCATATTTCAGGAAATAATATTCCAGATCAAAGTATGTTTTTTCCTCACTGCTTTGCGTTACTTTCCAATTCTTGTCCTCGTCAAGGTTCGGAAAGTAGGTATCCGCCTCATAAGCGAAATCGATCTTCGTGATATGCGCCGTTGCGCAATAAGGAAGGAACTGCCGGTAAACGGACTCTCCGCCGACAATATAAATATCTTCGTCTTCGTAATCTTTCAGTACGCCAAGCGTTTCTTCCACGCTGTGGCATACGATAACCCCTTCTTTCGCATAGTCGGGGTTCTGTGTGATCACAATGTTGGTGCGGTTTTTTAAGGGATTTCCGCCCGGAAAGCTCTCAAGGGTTTTCCGCCCCATCACGATCACTTTTCCCGTAGTCTCCGTCCGGAATAATTTCATATCTTCCGGAATACTGACCAGCAGATCCCCGTTTTTTCCGATTGCCCAGTTTTTGTCTACTGCCGCGATTAAATTCATTTCGTTTCCTCCTGCCCTTGTCCCTAAACCGCTATCGGTATATTTTCGATCTGGGGACCCGTTTTATAATCCTCCACCGCAAAATCGTCTCTGGTAAAGTCGTAAAAATCCTTAACCTGCGGATTTATTTTAAATGCCGGCGCGTCATAAGTCTCTCTTTCGATCAGTTCTTTTACCAGCGGGATATGACGGTCATAAATATGAGCGTCCGCGATGACATGCACCAGCTCTCCCACTTCCATATCGCACACCTGCGCGAACATATGGAGCAGAGCGGCGTACTGGCAGACGTTCCAGTTATTTGCCGCAAGGACGTCCTGAGAACGCTGGTTCAGAATAGCGTTAAGTTTCAGCCTGCCCGTCTCTTTATCCGGCGTTACGTTAAATGTCATGCTGTAGGCGCACGGATACAGGTTCATTTCATGTAAATCCTGATGAACGTATATATTCGTCATGATCCGTCTGCTGTAAGGGTTGTTTTTCAGATCATAAAGAACACGGTCCACCTGATCCATCATGCCCTCTTTATACCGGTGTTTCACCCCAAGCTGGTAACCGTATGCCTTTCCGATGGATCCGTCCTCGTCCGCCCACTCGTCCCAGATGTGGGGCTTTAAGTCGTGGATATTGTTGGATTTTTGCTGCCATATCCATAATATTTCGTCAATACAGCTTTTAACCGCCGTTCTGCGCAGGGTGATCGCCGGAAATTCCTTTGCCAGATTGTAGCGGTTCACCACGCCGAATTTCTTGATCGTGTATGCCGGCGTTCCGTCCTCCCATCGGGGACGCACTTTCTCCCCTTCCGTAGAGACGCCGTTTTCCATGATGTCCCTGCACATATCGATAAATATTTTATCTGCCATACTCATAATGCTGTTTCCGCCTTTCCTGTTACACTCTGTCGATCATTTCTCTGGGGATATATCCCGTTACCGCAATCCCCTCGCCGGTATACTCCTCGCTGAGAAGCTGACCGTATCTGCGGATCGTCTGGATCTTGCCCGCCTCGTTGTAATCGTATATCTTGTTGATATAAACCTTTTTTTCCCGCAAAAATTCTTCGATAACCGTCTTCAGGTCATCGGTTCCCATGCCTGTTTTTGCCGAAATCTGCAAGGTCTTATCCGCTTTCAAATCTTTGAGGGTTTTTCCCGCTTCCGCCACGTCCATCTTGTTAAACAGCGTAATAATCGGTTTATCCTCAATCCCAAGCTGGTGCAGGGTTTCATACACCACCTGCATATGGGCGTCCATATCGGGACTGGAAGCGTCCGCCACATGGATTATCATATCGGAAAATTTCGCCTCCTCCAGCGTACTCCGAAACGCGTCGATCAGATGGTGGGGAAGTTTGCGGATAAAACCTACGGTATCCGTAAGCAGCACGGTTTCCCCGCTGTCAAGCTCCATGCTCCTCGTTGTGGGGTCAAGGGTGGCAAACAGCATGTCCTGCGCGAGGATCCCCGCCCCCGTCAAAGTATTTAACAGCGTGGATTTGCCCGCGTTGGTGTAACCGACAATGGCGATCACCGTCGCCGGATTCCTGCCGCGCTGCGCCCTTAAAACCTCACGGTGCGCCTTGACGTCGGCAAGTTCCCTGTTAAGCTGCCCGATCCGGTCCCGGATCAGCCGCCTGTCCATCTCAATCTTCTTTTCGCCCGGTCCTCTCGTACCGATACCGCCACCAAGCCTTGACAGGGATCTGTGAAGCCCCGCAAGTCTTGACATTCGGTATTTGAGCTGGGCAAGTTCCACCTGGATCTTACCTTCGCTGGTGGAAGCATGTTTCGCGAATATATCCAGAATGACCAGCGTTCTGTCCATCACCTTGGTGTCCAGTTCCTCTTCAAGATTTTTAAGCTGCGCCGGGGACAATTCGTCGTCGCAGACCACGCCCGTGGCATTTGTGGTATATAAAAGTTCCTTTACCTCTTCGATCTTGCCTTTGCCGATATACGTTCCCGGGTGGACGCTCTCACGGTTCTGTATCACGACCGCCGCCGTGGACGCTCCCGCCGTTTTTACCAGTTCCCCAAGTTCTTTAAGGGATACCTCCGTATCGTCATTATCACCGGTGCTGACTCCGATCAATATTAAGTTTTCGATGATTTCCCGGTTATCGTGTAATTCCGCCATAATGCCTCGCAAATGTGTTTTGTTTTTAGGGTTTGGGTGCCAAAAGCCCTACAATGAAGTTCGTGTCAGCAGATTGCACAAAAGAAATCCTCGCGCACTCCATTGCAGGGCTTTTAACGCCCAAATCCTATTATAACAATTAACCGCGGATTTCTCAACGGTTTTTAAAATTCCATTGATTTCCTTGGAAGAAAAGCTGGCAAACGCTTCTTGTATATAGTAAAATACGGATATGAAGAATACAAAAAACGACAAAAAAACAAACAAACGAAAAACTGCAATTATCGTCTGCTCCGTAATGGTATTGATAACGGTTCTTTATTTTATTCTGGTAAATTTCCTTGTAAACGCGGCGCTGGTTCCTTCCTTTATGGAAAAACTCACGGCGTTTGAACGGATCACCGTGGAAAGTTACGCGGCGCAGGTCCAGACATCCGACATACAGTCAAACCGCTATACCGCCCTGAACGAGACGCAGGAGTGGCTCGAGGACGCGCCGCGGCAGAAGATCTTTTCCACAACGGAAGACGGCTATACGCTTGTCGCGGAGGAATTTTTTACCGAGAGTAATACCCACAAGTGGGCGCTGATACTTCACGGGTACACCGGCTGGAAGGAGGAAATGTATCCTTTTGCCTACTGGTACCACGAGGAAGGATACCATGTCCTTGTACCGGATCTGCGCTGTCAGGGGGAAAGCGGGGGCGATTTTATCGGAATGGGCTGGACGGATCATTTTGACTGCATGAACTGGATCTCTTACATTTTATCGCAGGACCCCGACGCGGTCATCGTGATACACGGTCAATCCATGGGAGCCGCCACGGCGCTGATGATCACCGGGGAAGAGGACATTCCCGGCAATATTGCCGCCGTCGTTTCCGACTGCGCCTATACGGACGCTTATTCCATGTTCGGTGAAAAAATAGGCGAATGGTTCCGTCTGCCCGCGTTTCCGCTGGTAGATACCGCCTGTATCGTTCTCCGCCTGCGGGGAGGATACGATCTGCGGAAAGCCTCGGCATTGGACGCCGTCAAAAAAAGCGGCACTCCCACGCTATTCATACATGGGGACGAGGACGCCATGATTTCCGTGGATATGACAAAACAGTTGTACGCAAACGCCGCCTGCCCCAAGGAACTGCTGATCGTGGAGGGCGCAGGGCACGCTCAGGCGCAGGACAAGGATCCGGATACATATTACGGGACCATCAAAATGTTTTTGGAAAATGTGATCGGAGAATGATATATATTATTCTTTTGTCCTTTACAATATTTTCCCAATAATGTTATAATATCCAAAAATATACTATCAGAGGAGATTTTATTTTATGAGTGACGAAATGAACGAAGGAAAAATCATTGTTTTCAATCCGGCAGGTTTTATCCTGAAACTGATCTTTTCCATAGCGATGACTGCCGTGATGGCTTCTTCCCTGCAAAACAACAGCGCAACGCAGGAAATTGTCCAAGTCAAGGAAATTTTTTATTATGCCGTGTATTTTATCATGTTCTGGTTCATCGCGTCCATGTTCGGCTTCTGCCTGCGCGCCACGGGGAACTACATTATCGCGGTAATACTCATGTTTATCCTTCTTACCCTGTTTACCTTCGGCATAAGCTGGCTTAGCGGCAAGAACCCTACCGCCGCGAGTATCGCGGGCGTTGCCTTTATCGTTCTGATGATATGGCTGCCGATCAACGATATCCGCAAGGCGATCCTTTATTTTAAGAATACGATCTGATTTTTAAAATTCCATTCCGCATAAAACATAAAAAAGCCGCCATACTAAAATTAATATATTTTAGGAGGCGGCTGCTATGCTTATTTGTAACGGAAAAATACTGACCATGGCGGGAAAAGAGATTGAAAACGGTTTCGTCCAGATTGAAGGGAAAACGATCACCAAAATCGGAGAGATGAAAGGTGTTAAAAATTATAAAAAACTCATCGAGTCGGAGGAGGTCATCGACGCCAAAGGCGGTATCGTCATGCCGGGTCTGATCGACGCCCACGCGCATATCGGCATTATGGAAGAAAAGAAAGGCACGATCGGCGACGACTGTAACGAATGTACCCGTCCGGTCACGCCCTCCCTCCGCGCCATTGACGCGGTCAATCCCATGGACGCGGCGTTCCACGAGGCGATCGCGGCAGGCATTACCGGCGTTATGGTTGGTCCGGGAAGCGCCAATGTTATCGGCGGACAGTTTGCGTTTATCAAAACCCACGGCAGATGTATCGACGAAATGATCGTAAAAGCTCCCGCCGCCATGAAAGCCGCCTTAGGGGAAAATCCGAAGGTCTGCTACGGCGACCGGGATATCTACCCTGCCACAAGAATGGCAAATGCCGCCCTTCTTCGGGAAACCCTGCAAAAAGCCAAAAATTACGACCCGTCAAGCGGATTTAACGCCGACCTGGAAGCCATGCTTCCCGTTCTCAGCCGTGAAATTCCGCTAAAAGTCCATGCGCACCGCGCCGACGATATTCTGACGGCGATCCGTATCGCCAAAGAATTTCAGATCGATATCACGCTGGATCACTGCACGGAAGGACACCTCATCAAAGAATATATAAAAGAGTCCGGTTTTCCGGCTATTGTAGGTACGGATCTGACCTCCAAGAATAAGATCGAAGTGGAAAATATGAGTTTTAAAACCTGCGGCGAATTAAACCGTATCGGCGTCCTCACCGCCATTACAACCGACCACCCCGTGGCGCTGATCCAATACCTTCCTATCTGCGCGGGACTTTCCGTCCGCGCCGGATTGTCCATGGAAGAAGGTTACCGCTCCATCACCATTAACGCCGCGAAGATCTGCCGGGTGGACCACCGGGTAGGTTCCTTAGAAGAAGGAAAAGACGCCGATATCGCCATATTTGACGGAAATCCTATGGAAACGTTTACCAATACCCTCTACACGATCATAGACGGAAATATCGTGTACAAAAAAGAGGAATAATTTCCTGTTAAATAAAAAGCTGCCGTCCTACATTCCCGTAAGCGGCAGCCTTTGCTGTTTTAATTATTTTGTTAATTCAATGGTATAACCCGGCTCTGTTACTGTCGTCGGATCGAATACGTCGATACGGACGGAAATGGAAGCCGCGTCAATCTTGCATTCTTCCGATACACTGTCGATCAGGCTTGTATAAGTGTCTTTCTGCTGTTCAAACATCGCGTCAAACGTCGTCTTGATCAGCGCGTTTGTCTCTTCGTCGCCATCAAAAAGATTTTCGTTCATTTCCAGTCTGTAAACGATAACGTTGCCTTCGCAGTAAAGAGACATCTTACCGTCTTCCTGACCGTTATTGAGTTCATCTTCAATCTCCGCAAATTCGTCGGTATGATCGTTGTACCAGTCTTCTACCGTCTTGTACTTCTTCTCGCCACAACCGACAGCCAGCACCATCATAACCAATGCCATCATCATCGCAAAAACTTTTGTAAATTTCTTCAT
The DNA here is from genome assembly GCA_023666775.1 of Alistipes sp. GTDB lineage: Bacteria > Bacillota > Clostridia > Lachnospirales > Lachnospiraceae > MGBC120314. Next base: position 6,514 of record JAMPBI010000076.1, read on the forward strand.
TGTCACACTCTCCTATTTTTCTATAAATTTGACAATAGAAATTATACTATTTTGTTTTTAAAAAGCAAGTATTTTTTTCCATACATCATTCCCCGTCATGCACGTCCTGTTTCGGCTTTTTCAGACCCGGGATCCGCGTTCCCGTTTTCTCGCAGTAATCCCATAACGCCGCGTGGATCGACTCCTCCGCCAGAAGGGAACAATGCACCTTTACCGGCGGCAGTCCGTCCAAAGCGTCCATAACGGCTTTATTGGTAACTTCCATCGCCTCGTATACCGTTTTCCCGATAACAAGCTCCGTCGCCATGCTGCTGGTTGCCACCGCCGCGCCGCAGCCGAATGTTTTAAACTTGCAATCTTTTATGATCTTGGTTTCTTCGTCAATGTCCAGATAGATCCGCATGATATCGCCGCACTTGGCGTTGCCTACTGTTCCCACGCCGCTGGCGTCCTCAATTTCCCCTACGTTTCTGGGATTGTTAAAATGATCCATTACTTTTTCGCTATACATTTTCCTTATTCTCCGTTATCTTTTTCTCACTTTTTATAAAATCCTCATAAAGCGGCGACATCGCCCGCAGCCGCTCCACGATCCTTTTCAGTTCCGAAACCACCTGCTCCATTTCTTCCATGGTATTTTCCTCCGATAACGTAAGGCGGAGGGAACCGTGGGCAATCTCATGGGGAAGTCCGATCGCGAGCAGCACATGGGAAGGATCCAGAGAACCCGACGTACACGCCGAGCCGCTGGACGCGCAAATGCCCTTTCCGTCCAGCAGAATAAGCAGGGATTCTCCCTCGATAAAACGAAAACAAAAATGCGCGCTGCCCGGAAGCCTTTCCGTTCGGGAGCCGTTGAGACGTGTATACGGGATTTCCCGAAGAACCCTGTCAATCAGATAATCCCTCAGCTCCGTCATTTTTTTGTTGTTTTGTTCCATATTTTCTGTGGAATATTTCGCCGCCTCCGCCATTCCCACGATCTGTGCCACATTTACCGTCCCGGCACGCTTTCCATGCTCCTGACCGCCTCCGTGGATCAGATTGGTGATCTTGACGCCGTCGCGCACATACAGAAAACCTACCCCTTTCGGTCCGTGAAACTTATGTCCGCTGGCGCTTAACAGGTCGATGTTCATTTCGTTCACGTCAATGGGAATATGCGCAAACGCCTGCACCGCGTCGGTATGGAATAATATCCCTCTTTTTCGGGCAGCGGCGCCGATTTCTTTGATGTCCTCAATGGTTCCGATTTCATTGTTCGCGTACATAACGGAAATTAAAATCGTATCCGGACGGATTGCTTCCTCCAAATCGGAAAGCCTCACCCTGCCCTCGCCGTCTACGGGAAGATACGTTACCTCGTAACCGTTTTTTTCCAGAAAACGGCATGTGTTCAATACGGCGTGATGTTCGATGGACGTGGTGATGATATGCCGCCCTTTATCCCGCAGCGCGCACGCCGCGCCCTTGACCGCCCAGTTATCCGCCTCCGAGCCGCCCGCCGTAAAATAAATCTCACTGCCTTTGGCGCCGATGATTGCCGCGATGTCGTCTCTTGCCTGCTCCACCGCTTCCCTTGCCGTCGCCGCGAACCGGTAAACGCTGGACGGGTTCGCGTAATTTTCAAGATAGTACGGTTTCATTTTCTCAAACGCTTCCTCACACAGCCGTGTGGTCGCCGCGTTATCCAGATAAATTAACTTGTCCATGATGTTCTTCGTCTTCTTTCTTAAAATATTTTATAATATATATCATATAATTCCTATATGTTAAATATGATTTAATTATAAAACATTTGTGGGGAATGTCAAGGGGGGATTTTTATTTCTCTATTTTATCAACATATTCATATGCACGTTGTTTCCTACTTTTCTACAGATGTTGTATCCGGAAAAATTCCACCCTCTTTATACATTAATTTAACAATCTTTTCCGCAGCCCATCTTTCATAAGCCTTATTTGACAAAATCCCGTCGTTTACACGCTCTGTAACATTAAACTTTCCACTTTTTTTATCAAACTCAATAATCCCCATCTGTTTTTCATTTGGACCGAACTTATATATGACTTTTTCATCATCGTACATTATCTTTTTCATCAATATGTATACTGCCATTTACTTACCTCCGCAGCGTCAAGAAAATTTTCAATAAAATATCGTAAATTTACCCCTGCTCCCAATATCTCCCAACAACATTTATCACTTCCTCATTACGCGTTCTCCGCGCAAT
>JAMPBI010000077.1 GCA_023666775.1 Alistipes sp.
AAATGACCGTCCGCCTGCGGGAACAGCAGCAAAATCTTTGGAAGGACAAAGAGTATCTTGCGGAGTCCCTTGCCGATATCTCACATCAGATACGGACGCCGTTGACGTCCATCGACCTGCTGGCGTCCATGCTTTGTGAGGAAAATGTTTCCGAAAAGCGGCGGCAGGAATTGTCCCGGGAACTGCGTGAGTTATTGTTCCGGATCGAGTGGCTGGTTACTTCTTTATTAAAGATTTCCAAACTGGACGCGGGCTGCGTCAGCCTGAAAAAAGAAAGCGTGCCCCTTGGGGAATTGATCGAAAAAGCCACGGAATCGCTGCTGGTTCCTATGGAACTTCGGGGACAGGAATTGACGGTAAACGTGCAGGGAACTTTTTCGGGAGACGTTTTATGGACCTGCGAAGCGCTTTCCAATATTGTGAAGAACTGTATGGAACATACGCAGGACGGAGGGCGGATCAAAATTACCGCGTCGGAAAATGTTCTTTATACGGAAATCGTTATTTCCGATAACGGAAGCGGTATCGCGCCGGAGGATCTTCCCCATATTTTTGAGCGTTTTTATAAGGGAAAAAATTCGGGCGATAAAAGTTTCGGTATCGGACTTTTTTTGGCGCGCTCCATCATTACCGCGCAGAACGGTACGGTTCGGGCGGAAAATAAAGCAAACGGGGGAGCGCGGTTTACTTTGCGGTTTTATAAGGGAACGATCTAGGGATACAATGTGACGTTTTTGTTATTTTTAAGTCACCGCCGCGTCATTCGGATAACGTAAAATAAACCTGAAAAACCAAAAAGGAGATTTTTTTGCGATGGAAATTTTAAGGGTTGAAAATCTGTGCAAGACATACGGCAAAGGTGAAAATCAGGTGAACGCGCTGGATAATGTATCTTTTTCCGTGGAGAAAGGCGAGTTTATCGCGATCATCGGTCCGTCGGGGTCCGGTAAGTCAACGCTGCTCCATATATTGGGCGGCGTGGATAAGCCGACGGGCGGAAAGGTATTTATGGACGGCTGCGACGTGTACGCGCAGAGTGACGAAAAGCTGGCAATTTTCCGGCGGAGGCAGGTGGGATTTATCTATCAGTTCTATAATCTGATCCCGGTGCTGGACGTGACGGAGAATATTACGCTGCCGGTTCTGATGGACGGGCAGAAGGTAAACGAGGAACGGCTGAAAGAGCTGATGACGACGCTGAAACTTACGGGGCGGGAAAAACATTTGCCAAATCAGCTTTCGGGCGGTCAGCAGCAGAGAGTGTCGATCGGAAGGGCTTTGATGAACGCGCCCGCCGTCGTGCTTGCGGACGAGCCTACGGGTAATCTGGACTCCAAAAACAGTCAGGAGATCGTGGAGCTTTTGAAGATGTCCAATAAAAAGTATGGTCAGACGCTGATCATTATTACCCATGATGAAAATATTGCTTTGCAGGCGGACCGGATCCTCGCCATCGGGGACGGCAGGATCATTCGTGACGAGGAGGTGCGCCGCGCATGAACGTTTTTCATAAAGTAACGCTGCAATCATTAAAGAAGAACAGGACGCGGACAATCGTGACGATCGTCGGTATCATTCTTTCTACCGCGATGATCAGCGCCGTGACCACATTTGTCAGCAGCATACAGAGTTATCTTTTAAAAGGCGCCGTCTATAACGACGGTGAATGGCACGGCAGTGACCGGGACGGGGATTATGCGGGATATCAGAGGATTTCCGCGTCGGATCGGGTGGAGGGCGCCGTGTATATGCAGCAGGTGGGGTACGCGTATGCAAAAGGGTGCGTCAATGAGTATAAACCGTATCTGTTGGTTCTCGGCGCGTCAAACGGCGCGGAGGATATGCTTTCCGTTCACGTTACGGCAGGCGCATATCCCGTATCGTCCGATGAAATATTACTGCCGGAACATCTGGCTTCAAACGGCGGCGTCCTCTATCGGATCGGGGATACGGTCACGCTGGAACTTGGGGACCGTGTGTCCGACGGGTATATTTTAAATCAGAAAAATCCGCTGATCCTACAGGAAGACGACGAAAACGTTACGGTAAAGGAAGAACTCGCGGTGCGGGAGAGCCGTACTTATACCGTCGTTGGTTTTTATGAAAGATTACAATACAGGATTGAAGGTTACGACGCGCCCGCTTATACGGCTATTACGGCGGCGGATACCGTTCCTTCGGACGGTTTTCGTTACGATATTTATTTTAAAATGAAGGATCCGAAAGAGACGTTTTCGTTTATGGCGGATAATAAGTGTACGGGGGAAACCAATGCGGACGTACTGATTTTTTCGGGAGCGTCCCGGTATGACGGTTTCTACCATATGCTGTACGGACTCGCCGCGATCGTCATTGCGCTGATCATGTTTGGTTCGATTTCGCTGATCTACAACGCGTTTTCTATTTCGGTATCGGAAAGAACGAAGCAGTTCGGTCTTCTTTCGGCCGTGGGAGCGACGAAACGCCAGCTTCGCAAAATGGTATTTTTCGAGGCGTTTACCGTTGCGCTGGTGGGGATCCCCCTTGGTATCGGAGCGGGCGTTTTGGGTATCGGAACGACGCTTTTCCTTATCGGAAATGAGTTTAAATCCTTTGGGTATGGAACGACGCCGGTTAAAATCGAACTTTCCGTTTCGGTGTTTTCGCTCCTGACGGCAGTTTTCGTAGCGTTTATAACGGTGCTTATTTCGGCGTGGATCCCTTCAAGACGGGCGACGAAAGTATCGGCTGTGGAGGCGGTACGGCAGAGTATGGATATTAAGGCGGAAAGACGCGCGGTAAGAACGTCAAAATTTACCTATAAGCTGTTTGGACTGCCGGGCGTCCTTGCCGGTAAATATTTTAAGCGCAACAGAAGGAAATACCGGACAACGGTTATGAGCCTTTTTATGAGTATCGTTCTTTTTGTTTCGGCGTCCGCTTTTGTTGATTACCTGATGGAAACTTCTGCCGGAGGTTTCGGAACAAACGGTTACGATCTGTCTTTCGTGCTGTATGAAGACGAGTTTGGCGATAAAACGCCGGACGATGTTCTTGATCTGTGCTTTTTGGATAAGAATATAGAAAAGGCGGCTTATGATCGAAGCAATTATTTTAGCGGGAACATTTCCGTAAAGTACCTTAACGAAGGCGTTCTCGAGGAAAAAAACGGCTTCGCGCCGGTGTCCGGCTATCTGCATTTTATTTCGGACGACGAGTTCCGAAAACTTTTAAAACAATATGATCTGGACGAAGAGAAATTCATGAACCCCGAGGCGCCTTTGGGGATTACGATTGACGGTAAGATTGCTTTTGATCCGTCGAGGGAAAAGTATGTAAGAACAAATATCCTTAATTGCGACGAGTGTGAAATCGAGTGTCTGGGAAACCAAGAAGAGGAAAATCCGGTTCATTATACGATCAAATCCGGTAAAACGATTTATGAATATCCGTTTTATATAGCGCTGACGACGTATACGAATTTTGCGGTCATTTATCCGATTGGACTGTATAACGCCGTTGTTCCCGAGGAAATTGCCGAACTGTTCCGGTCTTACGCTTATTATATGGTATCGGAGGATCACGCCGCAAGTTATGACAGTATGAAGAAAACGCTTACCGAAAACGGGCTGGGTTCAAGGCTGTTGTCAGATTATGCCGCCGTGGTGGAAGGCAGGAGGAACCGTATCACCGTTATCCGGGTATTTTCGTATGGATTTATCGTCCTGATCTCGCTGATCGCGGCGGCAAATGTGTTTAATACGATCTCAACGAATATCAGCCTGCGCCGACGGGAGTTTGCCATGCTCAAATCCGTGGGAATGACCGAGGGAGGCTTGAATAAAATGATGAATTTCGAGTGCCTGCTTTACGGGTCAAAAGCGCTGTTTTTCGGGCTTCCGGTGTCCGGTGCGGTCACATATCTGATCTACCGCGTGGTCCTTAACGGGTATGAAACGCGTTTCCGCCTGCCGTGGGGAGCCGTCGGGATCGCGGTTCTCAGCGTGTTTGCGGTCGTGTTTTCCACAATGATGTATTCTATGAGGAAAATTCAGTCAGATAATCTGATTGACGTGTTAAAGAATGAAAATATTTAAGTAAGGAATGAAGGGAAATTGGAAATGTCGGATTACCGGTTGGAAGAAATTGTAGAACCGCTGTTAAAATGGTATAAGGAGAACGCGAGGATACTGCCGTGGCGCGAGAATACGGATCCGTACCGCATATGGATCTCGGAGATCATGCTCCAGCAGACGAGAGTGGAGGCGGTGATCGCGTATTACAACCGATTTTTGCGGGAGCTTCCCACGATAAGGGATCTGGCGGCGTGCGACGACGAACGGCTCATGAAACTGTGGGAAGGTCTTGGATATTATTCCCGCGCCCGAAATTTAAAGAAGGCGGCGCAGGTGATCTGCGCGGAGCATCAGGGCAGGTTTCCGGCGGAATTTGACGCGGTGGTGAAGCTGCCGGGGATAGGAACGTATACCGCCGGAGCCGTCTGTTCCATCGCGTTTGAGAGGAAGACCGCGGCGGTGGACGGCAATGTTCTCCGGGTTCTGACAAGACTGACCTTAGATCCGGCGGACATTATGAATAACAAATTCCGTGAGGAAATGAAACGTCGTCTGGAAGCCGTTTATCCCGAGGGACAATGCGGTAATTTTACTCAGAGCCTTATGGAGCTGGGAGCGACGGTCTGCGTTCCAAACGGCGCGCCGAAATGTATGGAATGTCCTCTTGGGACGTTGTGCCTTGCGTACAGGGAAAACAGGCAGACGGAATTTCCGGTCAGGAAAAAGAAGGCGGAGAGGAAGATCGTGAGAAAAACGGTTTTCCTGCTGTGCCGCAAGGAATATATCGCCATAAAACGAAGAGAGGAAGACGGGCTTCTTGGCGGAATGTGGGAGTTCCCGAATGTGGACGGGGAACTTACCAAGAAAGGCGTAAAGGAGTGGCTTGCGAAACAGGGCGTTACGGGGATAGAAATAGGAGAACCTTTTGAGAAAAAGCATGTTTTCTCTCATGTGGAATGGCATATGAAGTGTTTCGTTGTGAAGTGCGGTTCCGTGGGGGAAGAAAACGGGATTACATGGATCACAAGGGAGCGGCTGGAAGGGGAGGTCGCGCTTCCGACGGCGTTTAGGAAGGTGTATGAAGGCAATAAGGTATAAGCGGCGCACCGTTGCGCATTTTTTTCGCACAAATCACCATCACAACCGTTAATCATAATGAAGGGAGGTTTTCTACGTGTCCATGGACCTTGAAGAACAATATGATAAAATATACCGCTTCTGCTACATGAAACTGCAAAACCGGCAGACGGCGGAAGATATTACGCAGGAAACGTTTCTTCGTTTTCTGGAAAACGAAAATTATAAGGATATGGGAAAGAGGCTGGCGTATCTCTACACCATAGCCAGAAATCTGTGTACGGATCATTTCCGGAAAACGCAGACGCTGCCTCTTGACGAGGATATTCCGGTGGAATCCGGAGAGGAGGAACTGGTTGCCTCGCTGGCGTTAAAACGAGCGGTGCGGCGTCTCGGGGAGGAGGAGCAGGAACTGCTTTTTCTGCGGTTTGTAAATGAAGTTTCCGCGAGCGATATAGCGAAGATCATGAACAAGTCGCGTTTTTTTGTACACCGCAGGATAAACGGTATTCTTGCGAAACTCAGGAAAGATTTGGGTAAGGAGGGATTTTTTTGAACAGGAAAATAAAAGAAGGATTAAAAGAAATTTACAGCGCGCCGGCGCCGCTGGAAAAAGAAACGTTTCTGGCGGGGCTTGGCATGGAGACGGGAGAAGAACAGAACGGTATCCTGTCTTATAAAGATTTTCTGCTGTCCCAGTTTCGTTATATGCAGAAACATAATTTTGCGGTCAGTCTGGGACTTTTTGTGTTCACGCTGCTGTTTTTCGCGGGTACGGACGTTGACGTTATCTGGATATTGTCGGCGTTTGCCCCGTTTCTGGCGTTGTCGGCGGCAATGGAGGGAAAAAGGAGCGTGCGCTATGGAATGGAAGAACTGGAAATGGCTTCAAGGTTTTCCATGAAATCGGTGCTTATGGCAAGGCTGATCCTTCTGGAAACCGGAAATCTGTTCCTTCTGGGGGTGGTTCTGCCGGTAATACTTATGGCAGGGAAGGAGAAAATGCTGTATACGGGATTTTATATTCTTGTTCCTTACCTGCTGACGGCTTTTTTAAGTCTTTATACGCTGAGAAAGGTAAGAGGGAGCGAAGGCGGCTGGTTATGTTTTGCGGCGGCGGGAATGGTGAGTCTGGGATTTATTATCCTGCGGAATATGTGCGTCCGTTTTTATGAAATGTCCTATTACGGGAAATGGGCGGCAGCCGTCGCCGTTTTTCTGGCGCTGACGGTACGGGAGTGCGGACAATTATTAAAAGAAGCGGAGGAATGTTCATGGAGCTTGTGATAGACAGACTGTCAAAACAATATCAGAGTAAGATTGCCGTGGACCGGGTGTCCCTGAAAATGGGTCCGGGGGTATACGGACTGCTGGGAGCGAACGGTGCCGGCAAAACAACTCTTATGAGAATGGTGTGCGGTATATTAAAACCCACCGGAGGAACGGTGGCGTTAGACGGATTTGATGTGTCCGACGAAAGATACCGCAACGTGCTGGGGTATCTGCCCCAGGATTTCGGATATTACCCGAATTTTAGCGGGTGGGATTTTCTGATGTATATGTCGGCGTTAAAAGGGATCGACAAGGAGAAAGCGAAGAAGAAGGCGCGGGAACTGATCGGAACCGTGGGTCTGGAGAGTATGGAGAGAAAAAAGATCAAAACATATTCGGGAGGAATGAAACAAAGGCTGGGGATCGCGCAGGCGTTGCTGAACGAACCGAAACTGGTCGTTTTGGACGAGCCAACGGCGGGACTGGATCCAAAGGAGCGGGTGAAATTCCGTGATCTCATTGCCGGGTTGGGGAAAGAAAATATCGTTATTTTGTCAACGCATATTGTTTCGGACGTGGAACATATTGCGGACCGGATCCTTATGATGAAGGACGGGCAGATCATATTTGACGGAAAACGGGAAGAAGTAGGAAAAGATCTGGAGGAATTTTATCTGGAACAGTTCGGGGAGGAGCGGTAGTATGGATAATTTTTGGGAAATTGTGGGATTTGAATATCGGAAACTGTTTGGCAGGAAAATGGTGCCGTCCGTTCTGGCGCTGGGCGTTCTGTTTATAGTGACTGCCTGCTGCGGGAGCCTGTTTGGGGACGTTTTCCTTAACGGAACTTATTATGACTCGAATTATAATCTTATTAAAAAAGATATTGAAAATGCCAAGGCGTTGTCGGGGAGGAACCTTGACGACGAACTGATCGGGGAAATGCGGGACGCTTACGAAAAAGCGGATCCGTCCGATATGATTACTTATATGACTTACGCAAGACCGTATATACAGATTTACCGTATCGTGAGCAATATATCCGCAGACGAGGTTACGAACGCACAGCAGTATTACGCGGAGCGGGAAAAACGTCTGGAGTCTTTGTGGGAAAAGGAGAGTCTGACGGAAGGCGAGAAGGAATGGCTCAGGGTAAAAGAGAGCGAGCTGGAAAAACCGTTTGTTTTTGAATACTCGTCCGGGTGGTTCCGCAGCAGCGATATGGGATATACGGTGGGGCTTGTGATGGTGTTCCTGATCGGGATCTGCGTTCCGCTCATATTTACGCAGGAACATATGAACAGAACCGCCCAGGTGAATTTCTGCGCAAGACACGGGAAGGGAAAACTGTACCGGGCAAAGGTCTTTGTGGCGGTGAGCTTTTCCATGGCGGTTAATCTGGTCATGGTGATCGTCGCGTTAGCCGCAACCTTGCTTATTTATGGTACGGACGGTTTCGGCGCGGGGATACAGTTGGTGCTGCCGTTATGTTCCCTTCCTTTGACGATGGGGCAGGGCGCGCTCATCACGCTTGGACTGAGTTTTTTCGCGTCGCTGTTTTACAGTGTTTTTGTTATGCTCCTTGCGGAGTGTTTTAAAAATAATATTATTCCGCTGGGGATCCTTATCGGCGTTTTTTTAACGTGCAACGCGGTTTCCGTGCCGGATAATATGCGTTTTCTTTCCCAGCTATATAACTGCCTGCCGCACCAGCTTCCGCAGTTTAACGCCATGGCAAGCAATAAGCTGTTTTATTTGTTCGGAAATTATTTTACGAGACAGCAGGTCGTACCGTTTTTATATCTGGCAGTCTGCGTCGTTTTGCTGATCGTCTGCCGCAAAGTATATTTAAGATATCAGGTGGGGAAAACTATCGGATAAGAGAGAAAATAAACTTTGATGATTTCGGGAAAGCATTGTATAATATGAAGTAAAGAAACAGGATATCCGAAGGGAGGTTTTTTTATGGATTTAAAAGACTTTTGTTATAAGGGCGAAAGACCGGATTTAAAGAAAATTCCCGAAAGCGCCTTTGATCTGGGCGTTGTCAAAGAAGAGAAAAGAGCTTATGTAGAGAAGACGGAACAGAATGTGGTTAAGATCGCGAAACTTCAGGATAAACTTTACGCGGAAGGCAGGGAGGGCGTTATCATTGCGCTTCAGGCGATGGACGCGGCAGGAAAGGACGGAACGATCAAACATGTGATGAGCGGCGTTAATCCTCAGGGCGTTCATGTGGTCAGTTTTAAACAGCCTACCAGCACGGAGCTGGCGCATGATTATTTGTGGCGGGTCAATCAGGCATTG
>JAMPBI010000078.1 GCA_023666775.1 Alistipes sp.
AATGCTCATGCTGATGAAAATATGTTTCTGGGGATAAAAATACGGAAACTCAAGAAGGGATATTTACTGGAAAAATATAGTGGGATTTGTTATAATAAAAAAAACAGTATTTTTGGAGGTGCGAATGAAAAAGCGGTTCCTGATCGCGCTTGCGCTGATGTTTACTTTTGTTCTGGCGACAGAGTGCATAGCGGCGGGCGGTACAAAAAAAGTCCGGGTCGGCTATATCGAGTACGGCGACTTCATATTCTGGAACGAGCAGAAGGGACAGGCGGACGGATATGGCGTGGGATATCTCAATGAAGTGATCAATCTGACGGGCTGGGAAATCGAATACGTTGCGGTGGACTGGGACAGCGGGCTGAAAATGCTCCGCGAGGGTTCCATTGATATTTTATGCCCTGCGCAGAAGACAAGGGAGCGCATGGCAGAATTTCTCTATTCCAATTACGCGGTGGGAACGACGGAGACCTCCATTTACGTCGTGGATTCCAAAGCGCAGCTTTTTTATGAGGAATATGACTATCTGGACGGAAAGAACGTCGGCGTTATCGAGTCCAGCGCCCAGCAGAAGGATTTTGGGAAGTTTGTGGAGGAGAACGGGATCCGGTGTGAAGAAATCGCGTTCGCCACGATGAGCGGATTGCAGAAGGCGGTGGAAGACGGTGAGATCGACGCCTTTGTCGCGAGCAGTCTGTCTTACTATCCGGATTACCGGGTCATCGCGCGGTTTGAGGCGCAGCCGTTTTATTTTCTCCTGGGATCGGGAAGGAACGTTCTTCTTGACGAACTGAACGACGCCGTGGGAAGACTGAAGGTCAACGATTATAATTTTGATTCGGATCTGTATAATCAGTATTATACGACCCGTCAGAAAGATATGATGCCCCTTTTTACAAGGGAGGAATATGAATACATACAGAACGCGCCGGTTATCACGGTGGGGCTGTTTTCCGGTTCCGCTCCGTATTCGGACTGCGTTGACGGTGAAATGACGGGGATCTGCGAGGAATTTCTCAAGGAAATTTCCGCGCGGAGCGGTCTGAAGTTTGACATGGTTCCGGTGGAACTGTCGTCCAATCCGAAAAAAGTGCTTTATGAGGATAACGGGATCGATATGCTGGGAGGCGTTATGCGTTCCCAGATCTATCTTGAGGATTCCGCGCTTCAGGTGTCCAATTCGGTATTCGACCATACCTATTCCGTGGTCATTAAGAAAAACAACGCCGTTTCCAGTATCGACTATGCCATGATCGCCCTGCCGAAAAAGGCGGAAGATATGGCGGAGACGCTGAGAGACTCGTATTCGGACGTCCATATCCTCATATGCGAGGATAACGAGGCGTGTATGAAAGCCGTTTCCGCCGGAAAAGCGGATATGACCATACTGAACGAATATAGCTGCAATTATCTTTTGCAGAATCCGGTGTTTTCCGATCTTTCGGTACTGCCAAATCTGCATTTTGAGGCGTCCAGTTGTTTTCTGTCCAATCAGAACATGGATCCGCGGGCGGTTTCCGTTATCAATAAGACGCTGCAATCCATCAGCGACAACACGAAACTGGGGATCATCAACCAGAGCGTGATCGATAACGCGTATCAGGTATCGTTTGGGGAAATGCTTTATAAGAACCGGACGAAAGTGATATTCGCCGTTATTGTGCTGCTTATGCTTACCATCATAATATACGTCGTTTACGACCAAAAGAGGACGGCTGTTTTTGAAAAGAAGCAGGCGGAAGAGTTAAAGCACCAGCTTGAGATCAGCAGTCTCACGGGATTGTACAATAAGCACGCGTTTTACCAGAAGGCGGAGCAGCTGATGAAGCAGAACCCGGAAAAGGAGTATGAGATCCTGCTGTTTGATATCGAAAAGTTCCGTATCATCAACGATCTGTTCGGCATGTCCCGCTGTGACGGACTGTTGAGTTATTTCGCGAAGCGGCTCAAGGAAATGGCGGAAGGAAACGGCGTTGCCGGATACCGGGGAGCCGACAATTTTGTGATCTGTCTGGAACAGGGCGTGGTCACGGATATCGAGGAGACGGAGAAGGAACTGAGCCGGTATATCAACCAGTACCCGATGGATATCAAGATCCAGATCCGTATCGGCATTTATCAGGTGACGGACAGGAACGTGCCGGTGAGCCTTATGTGCGACCGTGCCAACATGGCGGCGGAGAGCGTCAAGGGAAATGAACTGCTCCACCACGCGTATTACGACGCGTCCATGAGGGAAAAACTCCTCCATGAGCAGGAGATTTTAAACGAAATGCAGGAAGCTCTGGATCAGGAGCAGTTTAAAATATATATCCAGCCGAAATGCAGACTGGACAACGAGGAGCTTACGGGAGGCGAGGCGCTTGTGCGCTGGGAACACCCGCAGCGGGGAATGCTTTCCCCGGCGATCTTCGTCCCGCTGTTTGAAACGAACGGTTTCATCACGAAGCTGGATTACTATGTGTGGGAACAGACCTGCAAACATATCCATGAATGGAAAAAGCAGGGACTCAATACGGTTCCGCTGTCGGTCAATGTGTCGAGGCTCAATTTTTACCTTCCGGGTTTTGAGGATATGTTAGACAATCTTTTGAAGAAATATGAGCTGACGCAGGACGATCTGTACTTTGAAGTTACCGAAAGCGCATATACGACGGAGTCGGACGCTCTTTTTGAACAGTTGTCAAGAATGCAGCAGAAACACTATACGATTTTGATGGACGATTTCGGAAGCGGGTATTCTTCGCTGAATATGCTTCAGGAAGCGCCGGTGGACGTACTGAAACTGGATATGAAGTTCCTTCTGGGAAATGATGACATGGGAAGGAGCGAGGTCATTATCGAGTCCGTGATCCAGATGGCGACCAAGCTGGGCTTCCGGGTGATCGCGGAGGGCGTTGAGACAAAGGAACAGTGCGATATGCTCCTTCGCCTCGGGTGTCTTTACGGTCAGGGATATTATTTTTCCAGACCGATACCGGCAAAGGAATTTGAGGAAAAATATTACGGATAGAGGTTTGACGTTATGGTTTCAGAGGCACGGGAACAGGACAGGGAAGATTTGATCGTTTTATGGCGTGAGGCTTTTTTGGAAGAGCCTTACGCCGTATGTTTTTATAACGCGGTTTCGTTTGACGATATTTTTGTCTGGCGCGACGGGGAGCGGGCGGTTTCCATGCTGCATTTCCTTCCCTGCTCGTTCGGATACGGACGGAAAACATACCGGGGAGCGTATCTGTACGCGCTTGCTACGCTGCGTCAATACCGCAAAAAAGGCATTATGGGAAAACTGATCAAAGCGGCAAAAGAGCGGGCAGAAAAAGAAAAGCTGGATTTTTTGTGCCTTGCCGCCGCAAACCGGGAACTTTGCGGTTATTACGAAGCGTTCGGTTTTCGCGCTGCGGACTGCGCCAAGGAAAGCGTTCCGCTTGATTTTTCCGCCCGCGTTAAAAAATATGCGCGGTGGGAGCGTATGCGGGAGGACAAAACGGAAAATACTAGTGAAAAAGAGGATATCCTGAAAAATCAGATGATTTACGCCACAGGCGGTATGCCGTTTTGTAAATTTCTCGGCGATATCCCTTATTAGAGAGGTTGTTATGCTGGAATTTAAGAAGATTACCATAAAGGACGGAAAGCGGTTGAAGCCGTATTTAAAAAGCGACGGTCAGTACGCCTGCGAATTTACTTTTGGGAACAACGTGCTGTGGAATGTGGACGGGCTGCTGGAATATGTGATTACGGAGGAAACACTGATCTACCGGCTGATGTATAAGGATAAAATTGTGTACTGCGTTCCCGATTTTCGCGGGAAGGTGAAGTCCGTTCTCGATAAGATCGGCGGGGACGCGCAAAGCCGCGAAATGCCTTACTGCATTACCTGCCTGAGCGAAGAAATGGTAGGGCAGATCAAAGACGCCGCCCCCAACCGGTTTGCGTTTTCTTTTGACGACGCCCATAGCGATTACATTTACCCGGTGGAAAAACTCGCGTCTCTGTCGGGAAAGAAACTTCACAAAAAGAAAAATCACTGGAATCAGTTTATGAAAAATTACGCGTTTACCTACGAAGCGATTTGCGCAAAGAATACGGACGACTGCCGGAAAATGAAAGAGAAGTGGTTTGAATTGCGGTTCGCCGCCTTGGAGAAGGAAGGGGCGTCGGAGGAAGAAAAAAATTCGCTTGTATGGGAAGCAAAAACACTGGATACGGCGCTTGAACATTTTGAGGAATTTGAGTTTACGGGCGGTTTGATACGGGTAGACGGAGAAGTTCTTGCCTTTACGCTGGGAGAACCGGTCAACGATGAGACGTTCGTGGTGCATTTTGAAAAGGCGTATGGGGACGTGAACGGATTGTACACCACGATCAACCAGCAGTTTGTGGAGCATGAACTTCTGGGAAAGTACCGCTATGTGAACCGGGAGGAGGATATGGGGCTTCCCGGACTCCGCAAGGCGAAAATGTCCTATTACCCGGAGTTTCTTTATGAGAAGTGGGTGGCGGTTCCAACCGAATGTTAATGCGCGTTGCTTGCCGCAACAGGCGGTTCTTCGTACAATAGGGATTGAAAGAAAAGGAAAGCGAGGTTATCCCGTATGTTAAACGAAAACATCAAAGCAATCCGCAAATCAAAAGGTCTGTCGCAGGAAGAACTTGCCGTCCGGCTCAACGTTGTGAGGCAGACCATTTCCAAATGGGAAAAAGGATTATCCGTTCCGGATTCGGAAATGCTGCTTTCCCTGTCCGAAGCGCTGGAAACGCCCGTAAGCGTTTTGCTGGGAGAAAATGTTACCGAAGAGAAAGCTGACGATTTAAAAGTGATCTCCGAAAAGCTGGAGTTTATCAATTTACGGCTTGCGCGAAGAAAAGTCATGGGACGGAAAATACTTCATTGGCTGTTGATTTTTGTATGCGCGGCTATCGTGATCGTTTTCGCGGTTTTGATCAAAGTAAAAAGCCCTTACTTGGCTTACTTAGGCGGGAATTACGGCGACCCGGAAACCGTGGTTTTAGGAACGTTTTTACACGCGCTTGAGTGGCTGTTTGTTCGTACCGCGCCGATCGTTTTTATCGGAGCGGCGATCGGAGTTTTTTTGACGCGGAAGAGGGCATGAAAGAGGGCATAAAAAGAGCAGACGATACATTTTCGTGTATGGTCTGCTCTTTTATCGTTTGATAGGTGTTACGCTTCCTTCGCCAGATTTTTCTGCGCCGTCGCGAGCATCAGCTTAATACGGTTTAACTGGTTGACTTCGCTGGCGCCCGGATCGTAGTCCACGGCGATGATGTTCGCTTCCGGGTGCTTTAACCGCAGTTCTTTGATCACGCCTTTTCCCACAATGTGGTTTGGCAGGCAGGCGAACGGCTGGCAGCACACGATGTTTCCCGCGCCCTGATGGATCAGTTCCACCATTTCGCCGGTGAGGAGCCACCCCTCGCCGGTCTGGTTGCCTAAGGAAACGATATCCTTCGCGCATTCGGCAGTCTCGCTGATCGGAGCGGGAGCGTCAAAGCGCCTGCTTTGCGCCAAAGCGTTTCTTGCCGGTTTTCTGAAATATTCCATAACCTTTATGGCAAGGTTACTAGCAAACTTTGATTTTTTGCTGAAACCGAGATAGTCGGTCTTAAAGTTCGCGTTATAAGCGCAGTATTCCAAAAATCCCATTAAATCCGGCACAACCGCCTCGGCGCCTTCCGCTTCCAGAAGTTCCACCAGATAATTGTTCGCGGCAGGCATGAATTTTACAAGGATTTCGCCTACCACGCCCACGCGCGGCTTTTTAACGTCAAGGAGAGGAAGTTTGTCAAATTCTTCCACGATTTCCTTACACAACTTGGAAAATTCGCTATATTTTACCTTGTCTCTTGTGACCGCGGCGATACATTTTGCCTTCAGTTTTTCGTGAAGGGCGTTTGCCGAGCCTTTTTGCGCCTCATATGGTCTTGTGCGGTAGAGGACGTTCATAAAAATGTCGCCGAATACAATACTCATCAGCGCCTTCTTTACAATCTCCACGCTGAACTGAAAGCCCGGATTGGTTTCCAGACCGCCCGTGTTCAGGGAAATAACCGGCACATGACCGTAACCTGCCTTTTCCAAGGCACGGCGGATAAAACCGATATAGTTTGACGCGCGGCAGCCGCCGCCGGTCTGGGACATGATGATGGCGGTCCGATCCATGTCGTATTTGCCGGAAAGCACGGCGTCCATGATCTGTCCGATCACCATGAGGGACGGGTAGCAGGCGTCGTTGTTGACGAATTTCAATCCCACGTCCACGGCGTTTTTGTTGTCGTTTTCCAGAATGACCACATTGTAGCCTTCCTTTTTCAGGGCAGGCTGTAAAATCTCAAAGTGGAGCGGCGCCATCTGCGGACAGAGAATGGTGTAATCTTTGCGCATTTCCTCCGTAAACAACACACGCTTTAAGCCGTATTCCTTAATTTCCGCCTGATAATTGTTCTTATCGCGCACGCGGAGGGCGGAAAGCAGGGAGCGCACACGGATCCTTGCCGCGCCTAAGTTATTTACCTCGTCGATCTTTAAGACGGTGTAAATTTTGCCCGCGCTGGTCAGAATATCGTTTACCGCGTCCGTGGTAACGGCGTCAAGACCGCAGCCGAAAGAATTTAACTGGATCAGATCCAGATTGTTTCTGGTGCGGACGTAGCTTGCCGCGGCGTAGAGGCGGGAGTGGTACATCCACTGGTCCAGTACGATCAGCGGCCGCTCGACCTGACCTAAATGGGCGATGGAATCTTCCGTTAATACGGCAATCCCGTAGGAGTTGATCAGTTCCGGTATACCGTGGTTGATCTCCGGGTCAACATGGTACGGACGGCCTGCGAGGACAATCCCCCGTCTGCCTGTTTTGTCCATATATTTGAGGACTTCCTCGCCCTTGGCGCGGATATCGTCCCGGGAATTTTCCAGCTCAAACCAGCCCGCGTGCGCGGCGGCTTTGATCTCGCCTGCCGGAATGGTGTCCTGAAAGACTTCCACCAGACGTTTTGTGAGGATTTCCTCCGAGGTAAACGCGCAGAACGGATTCATAAAACGGATATTCTCCGTCCGCAGTTCTTCCACGTTGTTCTTGATATTTTCCGCGTAGGACGTTACGATCGGGCAGTTGTAGTGGTTGTTGGAATCCTTATATTCCACGCGCTCATAAGGCACGCAAGGGTAAAAAATGAACTTGATACCGTTGCGGATCAGCCAGGTCACATGACCGTGGGCGAGTTTTGCCGGATAACATTCCGATTCGCTCGGTATGGACTCAATGCCGAGTTCGTAAATCTTGCGGTTGGATTCCGGCGACAGCACGACGCGGTATCCCAGCTTCGTAAAGAACGTAAACCAGAACGGATAGTTCTCATACATGTTCAGGACTCTCGGAATACCCACGGTACCGCGGGTACATTCCGCCTCGGTGAGAGGCTCGTAGTCGAAGAGCCGTTTATTCTTATATTCAAAAAGATTCGGAATATTTTCTTTATTTTTTTCTTTTCCCAGACCACGCTCGCAGCGGTTTCCGGTAATGAACTGCCTTCCGCCGGAAAAACGGTTGACGGTAAGGTGGCACTGGTTGGTACAGCCTTTGCAACGCGCCATTTTGGTGTCGTAGGTCAGCTCGTTGATCTTGTTAATGGAAAGCATGGTGGTAGCCTGACCGTTGTAACGTTCCCTCGCGATCAGCGCGGCGCCGAACGCTCCCATGATACCCGCGATATCCGGTCTTACCGCCTCAACGCCCGCGATCGTCTCAAAACTTCTCAGAACCGCGTCGTTGTAGAAGGTTCCGCCCTGAACGACGATATGGCTTCCTAAGTCCTTCGGGTCCGTGATCTTGATAACCTTGTACAGCGCGTTTTTGATCACGGAATAGGCAAGTCCCGCCGAGATGTCGGCAACGGACGCGCCTTCTTTCTGCGCCTGTTTTACCTTAGAATTCATAAATACGGTACATCTTGTTCCAAGGTCGATCGGGTTTGGGGCAAACAAGGCTTCTTTCGCGAAATCTTTGACATCGTAATTCAACGATTTGGCAAAGGTTTCAATAAAGGAACCGCAGCCGGAAGAGCAGGCTTCGTTTAACTGCACGCTGTCCACGGTGTGGTTTTTGATCTTGATACATTTCATGTCCTGTCCGCCGATGTCGATGATACAGTCCACTGCCGGGTCAAAGAACGCGGCGGCGTAGTAATGGGAAACGGTTTCCACTTCGCCCTCGTCCAGAAGGAGCGCCGCCTTGATCAGCGCCTCGCCGTATCCGGTGGAGCAGGAACGCACGATCCTCGCGGTGGAAGGAAGCAGACCGTAAATTTCCTTGATGGAACGGATCGTCGTCGCGAGGGGACTGCCGTTGTTGTTGCTGTAAAAAGAGTATAAAAGTCTTCCGTCCTCGCCCACCAGCGCGACTTTCGTGGTGGTGGAACCGGCGTCGATACCGATAAAACAGTCGCCTTCATATTCGGCGAGATCGTCCGTTGCGACGCTGTGGGCGTTATGACGCTCCGTAAAGCGGTCATAATCTTCCTGTGTGGCAAAGAGCGGCTCCATGCGCGCCACCTCAAAATCCATCTTGATCTTGGCACAAAGCCGTCCGATCATATCGTTTACCGGTACGCTCACGTCTTCTTTATAGGTCATTGCGGAACCCACCGCCGCGAATAAATGGGAGTGGTCCGGCGCGATCACGTTTTCCGG
>JAMPBI010000079.1 GCA_023666775.1 Alistipes sp.
CCATGTGTGTGTTGTCGGCGCTCTGCGCCCCTGCTCTTAACGCTGTGTTGTTCATCTGCTGAACCTCCTTTGATTATTTTATTTGTGTATATAAAAAGGACTCTATCCTTTGTTTGGGATAGAATCCTTTGAAAAAACCACGAAAAAAGGGGAAAACTCTTAAATGAATTTTCCCCTAATCGTTAAAGATAGATTTTACAAACGAAATCCTCAAAGCGGTTCGCCTTTGTGTACTCCGGACGATGTACCATAAAATCCTGCACATCTGCTCTGGTTATCAGATACTCCGTGAAGTACATATATTTGTAATCTACTTTCCTACATTGTTTATCGCCGCCTGCGCCGCCGCAAGTCTTGCGATCGGCACTCGGAACGGTGAACAGCTTACATAATTCAATCCAACCTTATGGCAGAACTCTACGGAACTTGGATCTCCGCCATGCTCGCCACAGATACCGCACTTGAGTTCCGGTCTGGTCTTTCTTCCCTTCTCTACCGCCATTTCCACAAGCTGACCGACGCCTGTCTGGTCAAGTCTCGCGAACGGATCGGACTCGTAAATCTTAGCCTGATAGTAAGAGTCTAAGAACTTGCCTGCGTCATCACGTGAGAAGCCAAACGTCATCTGCGTTAAGTCATTCGTACCGAATGAGAAGAATTCCGCTTCCTCCGCTATCTTGTCCGCTGTAAGCGCGGCTCTTGGGATTTCGATCATCGTACCGATATGATACTTCATGTCAGAGTTCTTTTCGGTCTTAACCTTCTCTGCCGTCTCAACAACGACTTCCTTAACGTACTTTAATTCCTTAACCTCGCCAACAAGAGGGATCATGATTTCAGGAACGATTTCGTAACCCTTTTCCTGCGCGACTTCGATCGCGGCTTCCATAACGGCTCTTGTCTGCATTCTTGCGATTTCCGGATAAGTAACCGCGAGACGGCAGCCTCTGTGACCCATCATCGGGTTAAACTCGTGGAGAGCGTCACATTTTGCCTTAACATCGGCAACACTAAGTCCCATATCGTCCGCCAAAGCCTTAATATCCTCTTCCTCCGTAGGAACGAACTCATGAAGAGGCGGATCAAGATAACGAACGGTCATCGGCTTTCCTTCCAGCGTCTCATACATTGCCTTAAAGTCTGCCTTCTGGAATTCGCCGATCGCCTTTAACGCTTCTTCTCTCTGCTCAACGGTATCGGATAAGATCATCTTCCTAAACTTCGGAATCCTGTCCTCGCCGAAGAACATATGCTCGGTACGGCAAAGACCAATGCCCTCCGCGCCAAGTTCTACAGCCTTCTTCGTATCTCTCGGCGTATCCGCGTTGGTTCTTACGCCAAGCGTTCTGTACTTATCCGCCCAAGCCATGATACGGCCGAAGTTTCCGCCGATCTCCGCTTCATTTGTCTTAATATCACCCTTATAGATCTTGCCG
Organism: Alistipes sp.; assembly: GCA_023666775.1. Lineage (GTDB taxonomy): Bacteria > Bacillota > Clostridia > Lachnospirales > Lachnospiraceae > MGBC120314. The sequence goes on from JAMPBI010000079.1 coordinate 1,437, forward strand.
GTAGAACCGTCTAAGGAAATGTAATCGCCTTCCTTAAAAGTATATCCGCCAAGTTCAAAAGTCTTATTCTCTTCGTCGATCTTAATATCGCCGCAGCCCGATACACAACAGGTTCCCATACCTCTCGCGACTACCGCCGCATGAGAGGTCATACCGCCGCGGACGGTTAAGATACCCTGCGCCGCGTTCATACCTTCAATATCTTCCGGCGACGTCTCAAGACGGACAAGAATAACACGTTCTCCTCTTCCGCCTTTGCCTGCTGCCTTCGCGTCATCAGCGGTAAAATAAACCTTACCTGCCGCGGCTCCCGGAGAAGCAGGAAGCGCCGAACCGATCACTTCGCCTTCCTTGAGCGCCTTCGCGTCAAAAGTTGGGTGAAGAAGCTGGTCAAGAGACTTTGCCTCAATACGAAGCACCGCTTCTTTCTCGGTGATCTGTCCCTCGTCCACAAGGTCGCACGCAATCTGAATTGCGGCAGGAGCCGTTCTCTTACCGTTACGGGTCTGTAAGAAATACAGCATTCCTTCCTCAATCGTAAACTCCATGTCCTGCATGTCATGGAAATGATTTTCAAGTTTCATCGCCAGTTCCATAAACTGCTTATAGCAATCCGGCAGATCCTTTTCAAGCTGGGAGATCGGCTGCGGTGTACGAACGCCCGCAACAACGTCCTCGCCCTGGGCATTGATCAGATACTCGCCGAAAATACCCTTCTCGCCGGTTGACGGATTTCTCGTAAACGCAACGCCGGTACCGGAAGTATTACCCTTATTACCAAATACCATCGTCTGTACGTTGACCGCGGTACCCCAGTCGCCCGGAATATCATTCATACGACGGTAAACGATCGCCCTTGGGTTGTCCCATGAACGGAAAACCGCCTTAACGGCGCCCATTAACTGCTCTTTCGCGTCCTGCGGGAACTCCTCGCCGTTCATCGCTTCCTTATAAACAGCCTTGAACTTATTGGCAAGTTCCTTTAAATCCTCCGCCGTAAGGTCCGTATCAAACTTTACACCCTTTTCTTCCTTCATCTCGTCAATGATCTTCTCAAAATAAGACTTCGGAACTTCCATTACCACATCGGAATACATCTGGATAAATCTTCTGTAAGAATCATATGCAAATCTCGGATTTCCTGTCTTTTTCGCGAATCCCTCTACTGCCACGTCATTTAAACCAAGGTTCAAAATCGTATCCATCATACCCGGCATGGACGCTCTCGCTCCGGAACGCACGGATACCAGAAGCGGATCTTCCGTATCACCGAATTTTTTACCGTTTTCATTCTCAAGCCATGTAAGCGCTTCAAAAATCTGTTTCTGAATTTCGTCTGAAATCTGCTTGCCGTTATTGTAATAATCGGTACAAGCCTCCGTTGTTACCGTAAACCCTTGCGGGATCGGCATACCAAGCCCCGTCATTTCAGCCAGGTTGCAGCCCTTGCCTCCCAAGAGATTTCTCATTGATGCATTTCCTTCTTTAAATAAATACACCCATTTTGCCATTACTACTATACCTCCAAAAAACATATTACGAAATTTTCACATCGTTAATATTATAACAATTAAATAGAATAACGTCTATCAAAACTTATCCGTGAAATTATACAAAAATCATTTTTTCCAATGAAAGTGCTTTCAATAGGTAAATTTCGCCAATTCCACACTTTTATTTACTATATTCACTTTTGTATAATTTATACAAAAACAAAATATTATTTAAAACTGAGATATACCTCCGGAAAGCCTTCTTTTGACGAAATCTTTCCTCCCGACTTATCGCAGGTATACAACATACCGTCATAAGCATAGTACAGTTTTCCGCTTTTCTCCACCGCGTTGCACCTGCCGTTATATATATCATAGGAAGAAAGAAGCATAACCGGGGCGTTAAAACTTCCCCCCGCGCCGTATAAAGAACCGGCTCTGGCGTAGATCACTTTGTCGGAATTGGCGGCCGCCCTAAGCGTTCCTGCCTGAATATTTCTGTCAACGGAACCTACCTTTCCCTGTTCATACAGATCCCCGTCCGGTGTGCGGTAATAAATCTTTCCAGTGGAGGTACACACAAACTCATACCCGTTCCCGTCTTCCAAAAGACTTGTCCCGCTGCCGTTGGAATAAAGGTAAGGCTGCATATCTTTGTCATAGTAAATAAATTCGTTTTCATTTTCACACGGTACGCTTCTTGTGATATCTTCTACCAGCAGCAGAACCCTCTCGCCGTTGTACAGATAAATATTGGTAGAAACCACGACTTCATAGGGTCCCAGTTCCATTTCCTCATAATAAATACCGCCGCCGCTGGTCACGTCAACAATATTGTAAGGATTGGAACCGCTCCGGATCAGCCTGCACCCGTTCGGATCGGAAATATAGAGAAAATACCGGACATTTTCCTCCTCAACACCTTCCTTGGAAACAAACGCGGCGCATGTTCCCCGGGGACTGACAAATTCCGCCGTTATCTCACCTTCTATCCCTGATTTATCAAAGGTATCCGGATAGACGAAATTTCCTTCCGTGGAAAAAATGGCATTTTCCGCCGGATACGCTTCAAAAGAACCCTCCTCCGAGTCCATGACGGCACCGTTCCCGTAAACGACCCGGAACTGCTCCTGATACATGGCGCTTCTGACCCTGCCTGTGATCCAAACAGCGGCTGTTGCAACCACACACACAACAGCCGCTATCATTAGTACCCTTTTCACGATTACAGGATTTACATGAATATTTAGTTGGATTTTCTTTTGGACTTCCTCTTTGGGAGCGTTATCTTCCTCCCACTCCTGCTTTCGGTTCTTATACTCGTCTTCCTTGACGAAAATGGCGAGCGCGTTGCAGTTCGGGCAATTGCGTCCTTCGCTGAATTCTGTCCCACATTTTTCACAAATCATGATTTTATTCCCGCATTATTAAAATTGAAACTTGTCTTCAAAATATGCTTTCAGATCGGCAATCCTGATCCGCTCCTGCTCCATGGTATCTCTGTCGCGTACCGTAACGGCGCCGTCTTCTTCCGACTCAAAGTCATACGTTACGCAGAACGGCGTTCCGATCTCGTCCTGTCTTCTGTAGCGCTTACCGATATTTCCCCGGTCGTCAAACTCGCAGTTGTAGTATCGAGAAAGCTCTGCATAAATCTTTTCCGCATTCTCCGATAACTTCTTGGAAAGCGGAAGCACACCAATCTTAACAGGCGCAATCGCCGGGTGGAAATGTAACACCGTTCTTACATCGCCCTCCGCGATCTCCTCCTCGTCATACGCCGAGCAGAGGAACGCAAGCGTCACCCTGTCCGCGCCTAACGACGGCTCGATAACATAAGGAATGTATTTTTCCTTGCTCTCGTCATCAAAATAGGACATGTCCTCACCGGAAACATTCTGGTGCTGCGTAAGGTCATAATCGGTCCGGTCGGCAATGCCCCACAGCTCGCCCCAGCCGAAAGGGAACAAGAACTCGATATCCGTCGTTCCTTTGCTGTAGAAGCAAAGTTCCTCCGGCGAATGATCTCTTGCGCGCATTTCCTCGTCTTTCATGCCAAGACTCTTTAACCAGTTAATGCAGTACTCTCTCCAGTACCGGAACCATTCAAGGTCCGTACCCGGCTTACAGAAAAATTCCAGCTCCATCTGTTCAAATTCCCTCGTCCGGAACGTAAAGTTTCCCGGTGTGATCTCATTTCGGAAGGACTTGCCGATCTGACCGATCCCAAAAGGAACTTTCTTACGGGACGTTCTCTGTACATTCTTAAAATTTACAAATATCCCCTGCGCCGTCTCCGGTCTTAAATACACCGTATTCTTGGCGTCTTCCGTAACTCCCTGAAATGTTTTGAACATCAGGTTAAACTGCCGGATCTCCGTGAAATCTTTCTTGCCGCAGGACGGACAGCCGATTTCATGTTCCCTGATAAAACTTTCCATCTGTTCGTTGGACCACGCGTCAACCGACTCGGTAAGTTCAAAACCGTTCTCACCGCACCAGTCCTCGATCAGCTTATCGGCGCGAAAACGTTCTTTACAGCTCTTGCAGTCCATTAACGGATCGGCAAATCCGCCGAGATGTCCTGACGCCACCCATGTCTGCGGGTTCATGAGGATCGCGCAGTCCACGCCCACGTTATATGGGCTTTCCTGCACAAACTTCTGCCACCATGCTTTTTTCACATTATTCTTAAGTTCAACACCCAGATTGCCGTAGTCCCATGTATTGGCAAGCCCGCCGTAGATTTCGGAACCCGGATATACAAATCCTCTCGATTTTGCAAGCGCAACAATCTTATCCATCGTCTTTTCCATAAGTAAATCCTCTCATTACTGTTAATATTTTACACTATATTGTAACTTGTAAACCGCACTTTTTCAAGTTATTTCTGAAAATCCCATTTTCGCGAGGATATCTTCGACCTCCTGCCTCGTTTTATGGACCGTCAGATGATGGTGTTTTCTTTCGTCCGTCGTAATATTGACATCATTCATCTCGTCGGGATATGTACTGTCCATTATGGTAATATTCCGAATATACGGCACTTCGTACCGGCTGTCCAGCGAATAGACCTTCATTCTCTCCTGCGTCCCCATAACAGGTCTGCTCCTCTCCATGAGGACAACATACCGCGCGGAAAGCAGTTCTAACCCGTTTTTATAAAAAGCCCCGTCCGCATATTCATTTAAGCGCTCACACATCTCCTTAAACGTCCGTCCCTCCGCTTTCGCGAGCTTCGTAATCTGCCTGCCGATATACGAAAACTTCCGCACCGGATAAAAATACGGCAGTCCGTATAAAAGCGCCGCTGCCAGTACGAATATCGCCAGTATCACGGCGATCGGTTTCAATAAGTTCTCCGGATATCTTCCCTTTGCCAAATAAATATGTCGAAACTGTCCGAAAAAATCCGGATATTCCTGTATCAAAGCGTCAATCAGTTTCTGCTTTCCCCCGATATCCTCATTGTTCAGTTCAATCACGTCGCAATACTGTAATCCTGCCTGACTTTGATTTAAAATATAACCCGCCAGCACAATGACAACCGAATCGTCAAGAACCGCCGCGTAAATATCATACGTTCTGTCATATGTTGAAACCGTAATGGACGGCGTTTCCACATAAGCGCCGCCCACCTGAAAATTCAGGTTTCTTTTTTCACTCTCCGTCAGATCGACCTGCAAACCGGTAGTAAAGACGGAATCCGCATGGAGTCTTCCCCGATTGTCGGAACGCATAAAAAACTTTTCAAGCTGCCCGGACGTTGTAATGTTGGACAGTCCCAGCACCGTTCCGTCCCGTTCCAAGGAATAATATATCAAAAATCCAAAGACCAGAAACGCTATAGCAACATACATTATCCATAAAGAACGAAATTCCTTTGCGATACAGGCTGTAACATATTTCTTCTTCCGCTTCATTCTTTTGTCCACCTGTCCTTTGCTATTTTTCCATCAATTCCAGCATTTCCAAAGATTTCAGCTTCTTATCCGTAACCAGCAGCGCGACCCGCCCCATCACCATACGAAGTTCTGCAAGCACCTCGTCTGTCACCGTAAATGTAAACAGCTTCGCTATCGGCGTTGTGACTATATACTGCAACGCATACAGGGTTGACTGGCTAAGCGCGATACAGTCCGGCGCGTTATGGTAACATTTGCTGCAATATACCGCTCCTTTTGCCGCGCTAAATTGAGTAAGTTCTTCTTCTCTTCCGCATTCTCCACACTGAAAAAACTGGGGATAGGAACCGTGAAGCACCATCATTTTCAATTCCACTATGTATCGTACCAGCACATTGGGTATCCTGTCCTTTTTTAATGCTTTAAAAGACGCATATAATAGATTTAATTCTCCGGAAGCATCCATATTTTCATAAGTATAATAATCCGCAAGTTCCATAAAATATATGCCGTAATACACACTGGCGATATCCGTTGAAATTTCCTGAAAATAATTGTCAATATCCGCGCCTTGAATATTATAAGAAGTTCTTCCCTCAAAAACACGGAACGTCCCGAAGCAAAACGGATTGGAACAGCCCATCAGGGGACTGTTCATGCGCCTTGCTCCCTTGGCAAATGCGCTGATCTTACCCCGTTCCCTGGTGAGGATCACAACTCTTCTGTCATAATCATTGACCGGCATCGCCGAAAGGATCATACCGGTTACCGTAATGACATCACCCATTGTTCCACTCCTTTTGCGTAGTCACTTAAACCTATACCAACAGATTTATTATAATGATATTCGGGGCAGAATTCAACGTTAAAATCATTTATTATAGTTACAATAAAACCCAAAACGGAATGAGAAATATTGCGCTCATTCCGTTCCTGCTTTTACAGTTCAAATTCCTTTTTCGCGTCATAACCGAAATTTTTAATCATAATATCGCTGTCACGCCAGTCTTTGCGTACCTTAACCCATAGCTTCAGGTTGATCTGCCGCTCCATCATTTTCTCAATCTCGTACCGGGCGTTCGTGCCGATCTTCTTCAGCATGGCGCCCTGCTTTCCTATGATAATTCCCTTGTGGGATTCCCGCTCGCAGATAATCGTTGCGTCAATATCCACCATGGAACCGTCCGCGCGCTCTTTCATACACTCAATGCTCACAGCGATACCGTGAGGGACTTCCGCGTCCAGCGCATGAAGCGCCTTCTCACGGATAAGCTCCGCCACGATCTGACGCATAGGCTGGTCTGTCAGCATATCTTCATCATAATACATAGGACCGTAAGGAAGATATTTATAAATGACATTTATAAGCTCATCGGTATTATCGCCGGTCTTTGCGGAAACCGGTACAATATCGCCATAATCCATCAAGTCCTTATATGCGCTGATAAATTTAAGGATTTCCTCTTTTTTCACCGTATCGATCTTGTTAATTACAAGGATCACCGGCGTTTTTACCTGCTTTAACTGTGCGAGGATATGCTGTTCCCCCGCTCCCACATAATCCGTCGGTTCCACCAGCCAGAGGACCACGTCCACTTCCGATAAGGTTTTCTCCGCCACATTTACCATATAATGGTCCAATTTGTTCTTTGTTTTATGGATCCCCGGCGTATCCACAAAAATAATCTGTCCCCGCTCGTCCGTATACACTGTTTTGATCTTATTCCGTGTGGTCTGGGGCTTATTGGAGGTTATGGCAATCTTTTGCCCGATCAGTTTATTCATCAATGTGGATTTGCCCACATTCGGTTTGCCGATAATGGTCACAAACCCCGTTTTTGTCTGTTTCTCTTCCATGCTGCTCC
>JAMPBI010000007.1 GCA_023666775.1 Alistipes sp.
TACGGATACGCCGTGTCAAAATAAACGAAACCCGCCGCAAGAAACTCATCGACCATCTGATTTAACAGTTCCTGATCGACGGACTTCTTATTTTCCGGATCCGTCAACGGAAGCCTCATTGCTCCAAAACCAAATTTTTTCATATAATGTTCACCAACTTAATTATAATTTTCGGATCCTGCTGCTTCCCCTTGACTCCTTAAACGCGGAAACAACCGTAGGAAGCGCCACAAGCAGCGACAACCCGTAGCCCATCGCAAGCTCCGTCACAAAATTGGACACAATATCCAGCCGTTTCAGTATGGAAAATAACCGCTTATACATATAAAAGAAATCCATATTAACATCGTAATATTCGCTATATGCTTTCATTGCCTCGATCGTCCAACTGATATGGCTTGCCACAAACACCATAACAAGTCCCACGGCAAAGGAGATAAGAACGCCTTTCGTATCCATCGCGTGTCCCAGCTTCCGGTAACCCCAGAATGCCAGAAGCATGATGGCGGCTCCCGCAATACCCGCGATATACCCTAACTGGTAAATCAGAACCCAGAGCGCCACACCGATGACCGACGCCGCGACGGCTCCGATCAATCCCAGAAACAGATTGGATTTCCTGCTTAAAATCTCATCTTTTGCCTGCTCCATATCCTGCTCTACTCTCGTTCCACACCCGGAACACAAAAATACAGGCACATTATTCACGTTATACGGACTGACGGAATAACTGTTCCCGCACAATTCACAGCCGCTCACACAGCCTTCCGCCTGTAAAACGGCAATGATCCGGTCCACATTCGCGTTGATCTTCTTCGCCGTCGCCGCGGCAAGTCCGGCAGAATTTTCCACAAACCGGATAAAATTATCTTCCACCGCATAATCGCCAAGCTGTTTCTGCTCAACCTTAATCTTTCCAAGCAGTTCGCGCACACGCTCTTTGATCAGCTCCGCGCTTTGCTCTCCGTTCTCCGCGTGATATGTGATCTTAATCGTAAATCCATATGTTCTGACGTCCTGCAATGCCGTTACATGAAATCCTTTGTATGTCCCCCAGCCCATCATGCCTTTTGTTTTAATATCTCCGTCCGGAAACATTTTCTTAAAAATATTCATCGCTTTTTCTCTCCGTGTTTTTCCTTCTCTTTGTAAAGTGATCAATATTTATTATATATAAAATGACGGTATTAATCAATGATTACATAACAGCAATTTTCTTTTTATTTATCCTCTTCATAAAGAAAACCGCCACCACTACGGACAACGCTTCTCCGATCGGGAAAGTCAGCCACACGAACCATGTATCCACAGATCCGTTTATTACAAGTCCCGTAAAAAAGTAAGCAACCGGTATGATAAACAAAAACTGTCTGCAAACGGATATGATCAAGGACTCCAAGCCACTGTCCAGCGCCTGAAATATTCCCTGAAACGCGATGTTCGCCCCGGCGAATATGTAGCTGATCGAGATAATGCGCATAGCGCTTATGCACAACGCTTTTGTCTTCCCCGATAACCCGAATATTTGCGCGAACGGCTCCGAGAATATTTCCAATCCAATCAAACCGATCATCATAATAACAAGCGTATATATCAGACCGTACTTAATACCGTCTTTTACCCGTTCCCTGCTTCTCATGCCATGGTTAAAGGAAACGATCGGCGTAATGGCGTCCCGCAATCCAAACGCGGCAAATAGTATAAACTGCTGTATCTTATAATACAGACCATATGCCGTCACCACATTTTCACCGATACGGACAAAAATAACGTTCAGAAGATAGGTCATGACCGACATCAGCGCCTGCGCTATGATCGCCGCAAAACCAATGGAATAAATTCCTTTTATTATATTCCCGGAAGGTTTTATCATGCGGAAACTGTTCTCGATCTCCCTATTTTTTCTCAGGTGTAAAATAATCCCGCAAAGCGCCGACGCGATCTGACCGATAACGGTTGCGTAAGCGGCTCCCTTTACGCCCATCGCCGGGAATCCGATCCAACCGTAAATCAGAACCGGATCCAGTATGATGTTCACCAACGCGCCCGTGATCTGCGCTATTGTAGAATACATGCTTTTGCCGGTCGCCTGTAATATTTTTTCATATAAGGAAAAGAACAAAATGCCAAAGGACCATACACAGCAGATCCTTAAATAGTCCGCCGCCATTCGCGCCACCGTCTCATTCCGGGTCTGCGACGCTACATAACCTTCCGCTCCGAATAATCCAAACAGTAAAAATACGATATATATAACTGCCGCCAGGAATATTCCGTTCCCCGCGGTTCTGCTTGCTTTTTCCTTATCGCGCTGTCCCAGGCTTTTCGCTAACAGCGCGTTTATACCGACTCCCGTACCAACTCCCACCGCTACCATAAGCATTTGCACGGGAAACGCAAGCGTAAGCGCATTTAGCGCCATTTCCCCCGTATCCTTCATGTTGGCTACAAAAGCGCTGTCAACAATATTATAGACCGCCTGCAACATCATGGAAATGATCATCGGTATACCCATGCCTATCATCAGTTTATTTACCGGCATAACAGCCATTTTATTTTCCATATTTTTATCTCCTTCCGAAACATAAAAAGCGTGCAACCACAGTAGTTTAACTACTATAGATTGCACGCATATTTATGCCGGACTTACATCTACCGATTACACAAGTTCGTTTTTACACATTTGGATTTTAGCACAACAAATTTTTTTTTGCAACTTTTAAATTTTTATGTTGTTACCAAAATCAATATGGTATAATAAGAAATACAATCAGAAATTAGAAGGAACGGATTATATAGTAAAGGGAGGAAAAATGCCGGAAATATCATTATTTTTTGGAATAAGAATTACAATGTATTATGATGACCATAATCCACCACATTTTCATGCAGAGTATAATGGAAATAAGGCATTAATTGAAATTGATAAGGCGAGGGTCATAAAAGGAGCGTTGCCGTCAAGACAGTTAAAATTGATTTTGGCATGGTGCGTATTACATCAAGATGAACTTATGCAAAATTGGGAACTGGCTAAAGATGGTAAACAGCTCAATAAAATTTCACCGTTGATGTAGGAGGATAAAGAATATGTTTCCCCAAATTGTGCAAGTTGTTCCAACAGAAGAGTATACGGTGTATGTGTATTTTGAAGATGGTAAAATTGTATGCTATGACGTAAAACCTCTGCTGGATAAAGAGGCATTCGCCGTCTTAAGGGAGGTTGAGTATTTTATAAAAACCTGTACTATAATGAATGATACTTTGGCATGGGATATATCCGGAAATAGGGATAATACGATGTGTATTGATATTGATCCGGATACTTTGTATGGGTTGGAGGCAGTAAAAGAGGAAATTACATTTCCTTGACATAAAAATACAGGAAAGTTATAATAAAACGATAGATGGTGAATATCAAAATCTATTTAGAAAGTACAGAAGATAATTTATGTTTCAGGACAAAAGCGGTGATTTTGAGGATTTTGGGTTTAAGTTAGTTGTTATTGACAGCCTTTTGGGGAAGAATGCAAGTTTTTCGGAAGAGCTGGCGGAAATGAAAGAAAAGTATGTGAACGAATATGACGGTGAGGCATATACATGCATTCCGGAAATGGTTCAGTATTTTGAAAATCTTAAATTAACGGAGGGAGATCTGGCGTTGGTTGATAAGCTGGTTTTTGACGGCGGCGATGACGTTTACTTTTTACTGATGCCGGATTGGGACGGAGAGTCCGATGAATTTATTGTAAACAGCGTAAAGGGATTTGAACGGCTTCCTAACCTGAAAACAGTAGAATACTACGCTATGTGTGAGTATGAATTAATGGAGGAATTTAAAAAGAACGGGATTGAAGTTTCTTAAAAATCAATCCGGCGTTATTTTGCCGTGCTTTTTTTCAAATTCGGCAATGCTTCTTTTTATAAGAACCTCCAGTTCACGATTGGCGGAACGTCCGTTATAATCGGCAACATAGCGGAATTTCTTGAGGATTTCGGCGTCGGTTCTTAATGTAAATTTCACGTCGTCTTTTTTCATGTCAGTACCTCCGATATGACATTATTATACCATAATCACGCTCTTACTTCTATTGAATTTTCATGATTTTCTTGATCATACATTTCTATATCCGATACCTCGTAATTTTCTTCCACGCTTCCGGAAAACCCATTTCATTTAGAAGTGCTTTTTCACTTAATCGTTTACTTTTTTTCAAGTAATTCTTTATAATCCTTGTAAGTTCTCCCTTAAATATCATAAAATCCTTTTTAGACAATAAATAACGAAATGCGATGATAACACTAAATAAATCCTTTTTACCACACACATACTGACTTCCATTTTTAAATATACCAAGTTTTTTATGTAAAATCGTATCAGGGATCTCCGAATATACTATATGCGAGAACAACCTCTCATTGTGGGCGCACACATTGCGATATAGAACCAGCACTTTTAAATACTGTTCCAATTCCCGGTCAGTAACATGATAAAAGTTTTTGCTGACTTTTTTTCTTATTTGGGTTGGCAAAAATGAATACATTTTAGATAATTGCTGCTGATAAGAAAGAAATGGTTTTGTCACTGCCCCACCTCCAATAGTACATTCATTGAAACCATAAACTGAAAACATAGGATAAGAATTACAGATAAAACAGAATAATTTCCTACTTATTAGATTAAAAGAGGAGGGCCCTCGGGTCCTCCCTCGGTCTCAGTCATCTCGAGTTTCTGAAACCTAATCGCTAGTGACAGCATACCTTACTTTTAAAAATTTGTCAAAACAAATTTTTAAATTTCGATACTCCATCATTACTATTATATTCAATACGATAAAAAATATCACTTTTTCCCCACAACAATCGTTTCGAGAATTTCGCCCAACTCCTCGTCAAACTCTTCCGCCAGTTCTTTCTTTGCGTAATATCCAAGGACATAATCGCCTTTTTCAGCCGCCTCTTTCTCATACGCAAAAACAATATCACACCACAATGTATCGTTTATCTTCTCCGAATACTTATGTATATCCATGCCGTTTTTTAGCTGGAGCTGCTCTATCGTCACACCGGTTCCGCATATTCCATAGAAAGAATGATAAAACAGTTCATACCGCAAATCTTCATGTTCTTCGGGACCGAAAATAATACCGCAGGTCTCGCCCTCCTTTTCGGCATTATATTCCTTTATTTCATATTCCCAGCCGACAGGCAGTTCCAAAGACATATAAATTTTATCATGGGAAAATTCCACCCGTACCGGTCCCTCCGTCTCCGGCTGCGTCTCCACTTCCTGCGTGGCATTGCTTTCTTCACTCCCCGAGGTCATATCGGCAGATACTGTTTGCAGATTACCGTCTGCTCCGTCTGCCGTAACCCCACAGCCTGCCAGAAACATCACCGCCATCATCATTCCTAATACAATCTTCTTCATGCTATATCCACTCCTTTTCAATAAAACTCTACATACAATAAGTGTAAAAAAAGCCTGATTTTGTTGCATACGGGATAGTGAATTTTCTATTAGATCAGATAGCGTAATTGCAACGCAATTTCCTATCAAATAAAAAAGAAGTATTGCCTCATAACAAAAAGTAGTTATTCAGCAACACTCCTTAATTTTCTTGATTACCAATTGCCTAACAGCGACGCCAACACATGACGCTTACCTCGAAAACGGCACTTACATAGGACTTACTGTTGGTAAATCTATATTATCATATGCCGCCCAGTCTGTCAATATTCAGAAAATTTTTCAACCCCCGTAAACTATTTAGGAAATTCAAAAACAAATTTCAGTATTCCGGCTTCTCTCAATTTCTTGATTTCATCTTCATAGCCGCCCGTTTGAAGGTGTGAGTAATATATATTGGCGAATACATCTGCGATCTGTATCAGTTTATTATCAGCTGAATCGTAATATGTAACATCAAATTTTCCATTAGCAGTTCCATTCATAGCAAGTTCTGTATTTAAGTAATTCTCCAGAAAAAATTTCGTTTCCGTTTTTTCATTGCGTTCATCAAGTTGGAGTGAACAATCCTCATTGGGCAAGTATCCCACTCTAATAAGATGTTCCATATTCAATTTCATAGTATAGTTGAAAACCCTTGCCGTATTTTCGCAAAAATGATCAGTAAGCCTGTTATTCGCAATCTTTATATAGTAGATTTCAAACGTTTGCTTACGGGAAAAAAATTCAACAAACGACTGCTTCATTTCCTTATCAAATTGAGAGCCTTTAAGTTTCTTAAAAGAACCATTTGAGAACATTTTTCCACCTTTTTTAATAACCTCTCCTGTTTGAAGATGAAACTTATCTCTGTCTAATTCCAGCAATTTATCATAATTGGCAGAAACAAAACGCTTGTATGCACGCTTTAGTCCGGCTTTATTCTTAACGCGAATTAACGCAATTATAAAATATTTATTATTAGGGATATGGTTATTGATGGAACCGGATTCGTCTACATAAATTATCAAAAAATCCCTCCTCGCTCTGAGATATTAGAATTTAATTATAACAGATAGCACAAGAAAGCACAAACAAAACATATCATCCAAAAAACGACAAAGTGCATTGCCCATAAGCAATGCACCCTGCGGAAAGGAAATATATAAATGTAAAATCTAAAATTCCGGTTCAATAAGGCCGTATGTATTGCCTTTTCTCTTATAAACCACGTTAATCTCCTCTGTCTCGGAATTGAAGAACACAAAGAAGTTATGTCCCAGAAGTTCCATCTGAACACAGGCTTCTTCCGGATCCATCGGTTTCACGCCGAACTTCTTTGTACGGATAATCTGAACTTCAGCCTCGTCGTCAAAATCCTTCTCAACAAATTCCCTGGCAAATGCCGCCTGGTTTTGCTTCTGATCGATAATCTTATGCTTATACTTCTTCAACTGTCTCTCAATGATCTCTTCTACCAGATCGATCGATACATACATATCGTTGCTTACCTGCTCCGAACGAATGATGTTGCCCTTCACAGGAATTGTAACTTCTATTTTTTGTCTCTCCTTTTCTACACTTAATGTAACAATTACCTCTGTGTCAGCCATGAAAAAACGGTCAAGCTTCCCTAGCTTGTCCTCTACCGCTGCCCTTAAACCGTCTGTAACCTCAATATTTCTTCCAGTAATAACAAAACGCATGATGTCCCAACTCCTTTACGGTTATTATGGTACAATAACCATCGAATACAACGTATTCATGGTATAATAGACATTGTTTCCCGAAATTGTCATTCAATTAATTCGTACCATAGGAATATTATACCACAATTTATTTATATTTCAAGTAAATTTGCACTTTGCTGTGTTTGCAATAAAATGTCGAAATGTCAATAATTATTTTGTCAAATTTTGTTTTTTTATGTTTTTCACAAAACGTTTATTCCATGATTTTTAACTTATGCATTTATTTATTCACCAAACAAAATTGTGGATACTGTGGATAACTTGGTGTATAACTCGGAAATATGCTAAAAAATCCATGTAAATTTGTGGATAACTTTTTATGTATCTTTTAAATACATGCATAAAATATTTTGTAGAAAAACGTATGTTTGACTATTTTTGTTACTTTTGCACAAAAAATTAATAAATTTATACCCTTTTGAACGTTTTCGTTGTACATTTATACTTGACATTTCAAAATTCTACAAAATCAGCGAATTTACGGCATTCGCGCCGTCGGATGCCGCTGTAATAATCTGTCGAAAATTCTTACTGCGCACATCGCCGGCGGCAAAAACACCCGCGACATTTGTCGCACAATTCTCGTCCGCAAGAATGTACCCTCTCTCGTCCGTCAGCACCTTACCGGCGAGAAGTTCCGACACCGGTCTTGTACCCACAGCGACAAAAACACCGTCCACGCGGAGATTTCCCGGCATATTAAGCCGGGTATTGCGCAGCAGTAAATTTTGTACGACGTCGGTTCCCTGTATCTCCTCCACTACGGTATCCCACAGAATGTCCACATTGTCGAAAGCATACAGTTTATCCTCCAGACTTTTTGCCCCTCTGAAGGCGTCCCTTCTGTGGATAACATACACCTTTTCACAAATTCGCGCCAGATAAGCGGCGTCCTCCAGCGCCGTATCGCCGCCTCCGATAACCGCAGCCCGCTTTCCCTTAAAAAAATTTCCGTCACAGGCAGCGCAGTAAGAGACGCCCTTCCCTTTATACTCTTCCTCTCCCTGCACGTTTAACAGGGACGGAACGGCGCCCGTCGCCACGATAATATTTTTTGCGTGATAAACCGTCCCGTCTTCACAGACGATTTCTTTTTCCGTTTCTTCTATATTATTAAGCGCGCAAACCTTTTTGTTGATAAATTCCGTTCCCAGCTTTTCGGCATGCTCCCGAAATTTCATTCCCAGCTCAAAACCGCCGATACCCCAAAATCCCAGATAATTATCTACTTCATGAGTATTTAAAACCTGTCCTCCGCTGGCGTAGTTTGCCTCCAGAACAAGAAACGACAGGCCTGCCCTCGCCGCGTAAACCGCCGCCGATAATCCTGCCGGACCGGAACCGATAATAACTAAATCCAATTGTGCTTCCATAGAACCTCCCGTTTTATAAACATTTCGCAAACCCTTGTCTTCTTGAGTTTCCGTAAAATATAATTTATAATATTCATTATAGTATCGTTATCCCAAAAAAGAAAGGACGTAAACTTTATAAATGAATAATAAAAACGTGATAATCACAGGCGCTTCAAGAGGTATCGGAAGAGCGGCGGCGCTCCTTCTCGCAAGTAAAGGCTATAATCTGGTATTAAACAGCAGCAGATCGACCGAGGCGCTGTTTGATGTACGCCGTGAAATTTCCCGCTATCCGGTACAATGTGAAATCTACACCGGAAACGTGGGAAACTATACCGAAGCGCAAAATCTTTTTTCCCACGCTAAAGAAACGCTGGGCAGTATCGGCATTCTTATCAACAATGCCGGCATATCCCACATCGGACTGTTGCAGGATATGTCGCCGGAAGAATGGGATCATCTGATCTCCACCAATCTGACCTCCGTGTTTAACATGTCAAAACTCGTTATTCCGGATATGATCCGGGAACATTCCGGCAAGATCATTAACATTTCCTCTGTCTGGGGTATCTGCGGGGCTTCCTGCGAGACAGCCTATTCCGCAACCAAAGGCGGCGTCAACGCATTTACAAAATCACTGGGCAAAGAACTTGCGCCAAGCAATATCCAGGTAAACGCGATTGCCTGCGGAGCCGTTGATACCGCGATGAACAGTTGTTTCACCGCTAAAGAACACGCCGCCCTCTGCGAAGAAATCCCTTCCGGCAGAATGGCTTCCCCTGCGGAGGTCGCCGAAATGATCTTCCATCTGATAAACGCTCCGGCATACCTGACCGGCGAAGTCATTAAAATGGACGGTGGCTGGATATAGCCGCGACATTGGGGTGGATCTGCGAATAAATATAATCCGCTGCGATCATTGCAAAGAAAACCAGCGTAATGGCCGCAAGCGGGATCGCCAGCGTCCTTCGGATCCATTGCAGATTGGGCACCACGACATAATAAAAAAATAACCCGATACAGCCGAATATCAAAATCACAAACAGATTAATCCTTCCGTTTACGCTGAAAATCCCTCCATAATTCCACCATCTTGCTTTCCACACAAATTCCATCACAAGTGATGTCATATATTCCAAAAATCCGCACCCCAGTCCGCTCATCAGAAAAACCGTCCCGGCGCTATGACCATATTTCGCGATCAGAAGCACTGCCACAGCCCCCACGCCGTATATGGGAAGCCACGGTCCATAGAGCATACCGCGGTTTACCAGATTACCGTACATAACAAATGTAAGCAGCACTTCCCATATCCAGCCGATCACGGAACAGACCACAAAGATAAAAAAGCCTGTCTGAATCATTTTAAACTACCTTCCTTTACGGTTAGTATTCATGACAGGAAACGGTTTTATTCTTCTTGCGGACTTCCACATTTTTCCGGAACGATATCTTAAAATTTTTTATTGACGTTCTACATATGTTATGATATATTAATGATATCAAATTGATATCATTTTATCGATGGTGATCCCATCAGGAGGTATGCTTATGGAAGATAAAAATATGGAACAATCCACTATCAAAGAACGAAAAGCGCCGGCGTCAAACGGGATTGCGGTGCTTCTGTTAATCCTTGCAGGCTTTATTCTCTCGACCGCCGCTTTCGTTTTCGGCATTATCTGCCTTATCAATTTAAAGTATGCGGCAGGAGGGATCCTTGTCGGCGCGGGTATTATCGGCTGGATCACGTTTTGCATACTTTGCGGCGGCTTAAAGAACATCAATCCAAACGAGGCGCTTGTATTTACTTTGTTCGGCAGCTACTACGGCACACTCAAAGAGCCGGGCTACTATTTCGTCAATCCGTTTTGTACGGCGATCCACCCCGGCACGGGCAATGCTATTTCCGTCAACGCAACAGGAGAAAATAATATTTCATTTAACACATTCAATAAAAAAATTTCTTTAAAAACAATGACTTTAGTAAACACAAAACAAAAAGTCAACGACGCTCTCGGCAATCCGGTCATAATCGGCGTCAACGTAATCTGGCATGTAAACGACCCGACAATGGCGGTGCTTAATGTGGAAAACTATAACAAATTTCTCTCCGTCCAGTGCGATTCCGTCATTCGGAATATTGCAAGATTGTATCCGTATGATACAATGGAAGAAGATACCGACGAAAAGACGCTCCGTGGAAGCAGTCAGGAAATCGCCGAAACCATGACCGCCGAACTTTCCGAAAAAGTCATGAACGCAGGTCTTACCATTGAGGAAGTGCGCATTACCAATCTTGCCTATTCCGAGGAAATTGCCGCCGCCATGTTACAGAAACAGCAGGCAGTCGCTATCATCGCGGCAAGACAGAAAATTGTCGAAGGCGCGGTCAGCATGGTAAAAATGGCGATCGACCAGCTCGGCGAAGAAGATATCGTCGTTCTTGACGAAGAACGCAAAGCGGCGATGGTCAGCAATCTTCTTGTCGTTCTCTGCGGCAACAAGGACGCGCAGCCGATTGTAAACAGCGGAAGCATTTATTAATAAACTTGGAAATGGAGTTGGATCATGGCTGATAAATTAGACGAAAAAGAAAAAGCCCTCCGGGAACGGCTGGAACACATTCACCAAATGGAACAGGAAATCCTGCAAAAAGAAAAAAGCCTCAAAGAAAAAGAGAAGGCAAAGAAGCAGGTCCTGCTCCGTCTCTCTCCTTCTCTCTGGAATGAGCTTGCGCAGTGGGCGGAAGACGATTACCGTTCCATCAACAGTCAGATCGAATATCTCCTGACCGAAGCGGTAAAAAAACGAAAATAAAAGCCTCATGTCCCTTATTTTGTTCCGAAGCAATAGCTAAGTCACAAAATAAGGGACATGGGGCAAATCCTTTAAAGGAATTTAATGGGACGGCATCCGGTCGTATTTACGCGCAAGGATATCCGTCTCGCTTTCGTTTTTCACGACATTACGGCTCGTAAGATCATACTTTCTTCCATTCGCCTCAAGAAAACGGTACGCGATCATAAAAGAAATATCATTAAAGTCCGTAAAGAACTTATCGTTCATATCACGGACCGCTTCGTCCTGGGAATAGAACGAGGCAAAATTCACCTCGCGGAACACCTGGTCAAATTCCGAAAAGCAGATCTGTCGCTGCTGTCCGAAATCCGAACTGATACTCTGCACTTTAAAAACTTTTAGGTAAGCGCGGAGCCACCCGGTACTGCCCTGAAACCACTCATAAACGGAATTGTATTCCTTATTCATATCGGCAATCTCCCTCTCCCACTCGGGAGAATAATAGGACGCGTCTACAATACGCTGGATCTGGCTCTCCGTAAGATACAATTCATATTTTTTATTAAACTTCTCGATGATCTTCCGCCTCTTGGACGCTTCACGGGGAAGAATACCGCTCGCCGGACGCGTCGGCGCGTTACTGTAACCATAATAAGAACCGGACGTATCGTTGCGCTGGTTGCGGCTGCCGCCCCCCCGTTGTTGTTTTTCCTCTTCCTGCTTCTTCTTATTGTGCGAAACGATCCATGCCACGACTATGATCGGCATTAGGATCGGTGAAAGGGCGAGCGACGCGATCAGAAGTCCGGGAATAAACGATGAAAACGCACTGACCAGAATAATTCCTAATATCCATTTTTTCAGCGTATTAAACTGTTTTCCCGAAAATACATTATTCCTGTCGCCTTTAACCGCATAAACGATCAGCATAAAAACAATGAACCATGTCATGACTATTCCGCTCCTTCGCAAACAGGACGCCCACAACTTCCCCGGCGTCCGGATAAACCACACTATGTTTATTATACATAATTTTCAAAGGACTTTCCATCTTTTTTACATTAATATCAGATTAATATTGGATTAAATCCCTAATCAAAATAGCCCTTATAGCAAATCTTATATTTTCCGCCCGGAAACAGCTCCTCATACAGATCAATGAAATAATCGTCCGTCATGCTCGCCATATAATCCACAACAAGCTGGTTTGGCTCAGTCGCACGATATTTCTCCATATCAAAGTAACGGGAATACTTATTCTGCTCCGCAAGATAATCCAAATGGTGCCGCACAAAAATACTTTCCGGGTCCTGTTCCTTTGCCTGACGCAAAAGTTCCCCGTACACAGCCTCAAACATCGGTTTTACATTTCTGTTATAAATCTCGTCCAGCTCCGGTTTCCGGTAGATCAATTCATAATTCTGCTTTTTTGCCATGGAAAATGCCTCATAATATTCCGGTCCCATAGAAAGATAAGGTTTACCGTAACTGTTTTCGATAATATTTACCACCATGTTATTAATGATCTCGGCGTTAGAGGTTCCAAGAAGTTCGCTGTCAAATCCGCTGTCATCAGCAAGCAGTCCCACACGCACCGCGTCCTGCCTGTCCTTTCCCAAATACGCAATAATATCGCTGACACGGACGACACACCCCTCCAGCGTACACGGAACCTGCCTTTTATTTGCCTTTTCATCGGTATAACAAGCCTCCACGCGCCCGTCAAATTCTTCAAAATCCTTTAATTCTACCGGACGGTATTCCTGCTGCTCCAGTTCTCCGTTATGACAGAGAACTCCGTCCAGCACCTGAAGGCTTACATTTCTCGTAACCAGCTTGTCCAGCACGCGCACGCTGTGTACATTATGATTAAACAACCGTCCCGTATGTTCTTCATACAAAGCGCTAAGCAGCCTCTCTCCCGCATGTCCGAAAGGCGTATGGCCGATATCATGTCCCAGCGCCATCGCCTCGATCAGATCCGTATTCAGTCCCAGCGCGCTTCCGATATTACGCGCTACACGGGAAACAAGCTGGACGTGGAGCGCCCTTCTTGAAATATCGTCGTTCTTAAAGAAGGACAAAACCTGCGTCTTATCGGAATAACGGTTGTAATAAGGATTATGGATAATCTTTTCCACATCACTCACAAACGCGGGACGCCATAGCTTTGGTTCGTCATGCTCCATATCCCTCCGTATCACATTTTCATTACGAAAGGCATACGGGTGGATCACATGATTTCTTCTGTCCTCCCGTATCCGTTCTTCTAACTCATCTGATAATTTATGATAATTCGCCATAAATCCACTCCATACTCTACTGTCTGTACCCTTTAAGAAACTCTTTCAGGTTCGCCGCCGCGCGTTCCAGAACCTCACATTCCGGCAGATAGACGATCCGGAAATACCCCGGCGTCTCCCAGTGGAATCCGCCTCCACGCGTCAGAAGGATATGCTTTTCTTTCAGAATATCCAGCACCAGTTTTTCATCATCATAAATATTATATTTCTTTCTGTCAAGTCCCGGGAATATGTAAAATGCCGCCTTCGGTTTCACGACGGACACACCTTCCATATCTTTTAACGCGTTATAAATACATTCTCTCTGTTCATATACCCTTCCCCCCGGCACAAGAAGCGCTTTCGTCTCCTCCCTGCTGCCAAGCGCCGCCGGGATCAGCGACTGTGCCGGCACATTGGAACAAAGCCTCATGGACGACAAAAGTTTAATACCCTCGATAAATCCTTCCGCCCCCGATTTATTGCCGCACAGACACATCCAACCGCAGCGGTAACCGGCGATCAGATGGGACTTCGATAAGCCGTTAAAACTTACCGTAAGCAGATCCGGCGCCAACGAGGCAAGAGCCGTATGCTCCAGTCCGTCCAAAACCAGCCTGTCATAAATTTCGTCCGCGAAAAGGATCAATTCATGTTCCCTTGCGATCTGTACGATCTGTTCCAGGATTTCCTTTGGATACAAAGCCCCCGTCGGATTATTCGGATTGATCACTACGATCGCCTTTGTTTTATCCGTTACCTTTTTCTTCATGTCTTCAATATCCGGATACCAGTCCTGCTTCTCATCGCATATATAATGTACTGCCGTACCGCCCGCAAGGGTAACGGAAGCCGTCCAGAGCGGATAATCCGGAGCCGGTACCAGCACCTCGTCGCCCTGGTCAAGAAGCCCCTGCATGGACAGCGTGATCAGCTCACTGACGCCGTTACCCGTATAAATATCGTCAAGCGTCACATTAGGAAGGTGCTTTTCCTCACAATAAGAAAGGATTGCCTTTCTTGCCTCCACAAGTCCTTTGGAATCCGAGTATCCTTCCGTTTCCGTCAGATTCTTCCGCATTGCCTCGATTACCGCGTCCGGTGCCCGAAAGCCAAAAGGCGCCGGATTTCCGATATTCAGCTTTAAAATCTCAATCCCTTCCGCGCTCATTTTTTCCGCCTCGTCCATAACCGGTCCGCGAATGTCATAACAAACATTATCCAGTTTTCTTGATTTTTCAAAAGTTCTCATTGTAACCGCCTTCCTTTTTCTTAAATTTTTTATGCAACAAAAAACCCTAAATGCGCTATCCGTAAAGGATATGCACTTAGGGCGAATTAAAATCCGTGTTACCACCTAAATTCAGAATAATGTTCTATTCTGCACTCAACCGATACAATCATATCGTCTCTCTGTAACGGGAGAACCCGTTGAAGCCTACACAGCCAACGCTTTCGGTTCAAAGCTCCGGGACTGCTTCATAACCGGCATCGTAAAGACTTGCACCAACCGTCTTCTCTCTGACACTTATCCGAAAACTACTCTTTCCCTTCACGGCTCTTAACTTTTTTTGTTTGAACCGATATTAGCACAAACTTTTTGGGTTGTCAACTAAATTTGAATTAATTTCTGCTTTCATGTATAATAAAAGAAACTTTTGAGGCAGAAAGGAGTTCCCCATGATACAAATAGAAAACATCACCAAAACATACAACTCCTCCGTCCGTGCCGTGGACGACTTAACCCTCACGGTGAAGGACGGTGAGATCGTAGGTTTTATCGGGCCCAACGGCGCCGGTAAATCCACTACCCTGAAAATGCTGACCGGCATTTTAAAACCGGACTGCGGCTCCATTCACATTAACGAATTTGATATCCGCAAAAATGCTTTGGAAGCCAAACAATGTATCGGTTACATTGCCGACAGCCCCGATATGTTCCTCCGCCTGAAGGGCATTGAATTTTTAAATTTAATCTCGGACATTTACAAAGTCCCTCTGGACGTGCGCAAGGAGCGGATCACTTCCTTCGCTTCACGTTTTGACCTGATGGACGTGCTGGATAAACCCATGCAGGGATACTCCCACGGCATGCGCCAGAAAATGATGGTGACTGCCGCTCTGGTACATAATCCGTCCGTATGGATCCTGGACGAACCGTTGACCGGTCTTGACCCTAAGTCTGCCTACGAACTGAAAAACATGATGCGGGAACATGCCGACGCGGGCAATTCCGTGTTGTTTTCCACTCATGTTCTGGAAGTCGCGGAGAAACTGTGTGATAAGGTTATCATAATCAATCACGGCAAAACCTTATTCTATGGCACGCTGGAAGAACTGAGGGAAAAATATCCCGATATGGATCTGGAAAAAATATTTTTGGAGATGACCGCCCATGAATAAATACTTTACTCTGACCAAAACCTTCATTTCCGCCGTGGAAATGAGCAAACCGCAGGATAAACGCCGCGCCGTGATGATGGTGGTATTATCCCTGTTTGCCGTGTTCGGCATACTGATCCCCATCTCTTTCGGCGCCGGATTTCTGGTCAATGTGACGACTTCCCTTCTGGCTCCTATGGGACATGCCGACCTTGGAATTACCTTAATGCTTCATGCCATCAGCATTTTTACATTTATATTCGGTATCAGCGTCATACTGAACGAACTATATTTTTCAAACGATATCGAATATCTCCTTCCATGGCCTCTGCGCGCGTGGCAGATCGTTGCTTCCAAGTTCACCGCCGTGGGCTTCAGCGAAAATATCATGCAGGCGATACTGGTGCTGGCATGCGTCATCGGATACGGAAGCGCCTCCCATATGGGACTTTTAAACTGGATCTTATCCATTGTGGGACTGATCACCCTTCCGGTTATCCCTCTCGTATACTGCACGATCATCAGCATGTTCATTATGGCGTTTACACGGCTGATCAAAAATAAAGACGTAATGCAGCGCATTTCCGTATTTCTGATATTCGCGTTTCTGATCGTACTGTTCTGGGGAATGTCTGCTTTTCAGAATATGGATATGGATTTAACTATGAGAACCCTGTCAAAAGGCGAACCGGAATTTATGAAGCTGTTGAATATCCTTCTTCCCGGCGTGCCCCTTTTTGTAAAAACCTTCGGTAGCGTAAGTTTTACCGCGCTGCTTGAGTACCTTGCCATCAACGTGGTATGGATCGTCATTATGCTCCTGCTATCGGAAGTTCTGTACTTTAAAGGCGTGATCGGAATGACGTCTTCCGGCAGCCGGACCGATACAACACATCATACCGATGTCATCGGGAAATGCCGCGTTCATAACCCGGGATTTTCCTACTTTTTAAAAGAAGTGCGCATTTTACTCCGCACTCCCATATTTTTCTCCAACTGTATTATTGTAAATTTCCTCTGGCCTGTTTTGGTATACGCGGTCATCAAACTGCTTCCGTACAACATAACCGTTTCCTCCTTAGGCGCGCAGTACGCCTCGGGGGACATCAATATCCGCGTATTCTTCCTTTTCGGAACCGTGGCGTTGTCGGTTATCCTGACCGCCTTAAACAGTATAAGTTCCAACGCCATATCCCGCGAAGGAAAACATTTTTCCTTTATGAAATACATACCCGTTCCCTACAAAACACAATGGAACGTAAAAGTATGGGTAGGGATCCTGTTCCCGGTACTCGGCGTATTTATTTATTATATTCCGTTGTTTATCCTAATGCATATGCCTCTTGGCGACAGCCTGCTCTACCTTTTCATCAGCCTGTTGTCCATATGCCTCATTGCGTATCTGGGAATTTACATTGACTCCAACCAGCCGAAACTTATCTGGGACGATGAATTAAGCGCGCTGAGAGAAAATTACAATACGTTCTTTACCATGGCGATTGCTATCGGTATCGGCTTGTTCATCTGCCTTGGCGGATTTTTGCTGTTCTACCGCACCGATATCATTTTCCCTGCCATTGTGGTCATCGTATTACTGCTTCTTGTCGTGGCAAATCTTTTCGTATTCACGCTGACCTCCGTACACGGAGTTAAAAATATTGAAGAACAGGAAGAGGCATGATCAAGCCTCTTCCCTGTTCACGATCCGATACAGAACAACCGCGAGAATGACGATCCCTATGGATATCCATTGTGACGTCGAAAGTCTCCAAAATCCTCCTCTGTCGTCAATCCGCAGAAACTCAATGAAAAATCTTCCGATCCCGTAAAGAACCATATACAAAATTCCCACATTACCCGGTTTTCCCGATTTACGGCTGTATAACAAAAGAACCGCCATGATCAGAAAATCTCCTGCCGAAGAAAAAAGCTGCGTAGGCAGAAGTTTGATTCCCGCCGGCGCCATGGAATTTTCGGGAAATACAACTCCCAAAAAAGAATCCGTCGGTCTTCCATAACAACAGCCCGCAAGAAAACACCCGATACGTCCGAAGCCCTGCGCCATTGCGATGGAGGGTGCCGCCAGATCAAAATATTCCATAAACACATAGCCTTTTTTCCTGCAATAGACGATCGCGGCGATCACGCCGGCTATGATCCCTCCGTACACCACAAAACCGCTGGTGCTTAAAAAACGTAAGGGATCTTGTATGAAATCCTTAAACTCCACGACCAGAAACAAAAGTTTCGCTCCGATAAACCCGGCGATCAGACCATAAACGGCAATATCCATGATCGCGTCCGCACTTAATCCTTTTTTCTTTGCGCGGCGGCTTGCCATAAAAACACAGCATAAAACCCCGATACCGATCATCAGACCGTATCCGTGTACCGTTAATTTTCCGATAGAAAATAAATTAATTTTCATAATTATTTTCGCTTACTTCAAAATAACTCTGCGGGTGATTACAGGTCGGACAGACTTCCGGCGCCTTGGTCCCTACTACGATATGTCCGCAGTTACGACATTCCCATACCTTTACCTCGCTCTTTTCAAATACGCTCGCCGTCTCTACATTCTTCAACAGAGCGCGGTAACGTTCCTCATGGTGCTTTTCGATCGCGCCCACAAGACGGAATTTTTCTGCCAGTTCCGAAAATCCTTCTGCTTCCGCTGTCTTCGCAAAGTCCTCGTACATATCCGTCCATTCAAAATTTTCACCGTTCGCTGCCGCCGCGAGATTTTCTGCCGTTGTTCCAATCCCGTTTAATTCCTTAAACCACATCTTGGCATGTTCCTTCTCATTATCCGCGGTTTTTAAAAATATTGCCGCAATCTGCTCAAATCCTTCTTTTTTGGCAACCGATGAAAAATAAGTGTACTTGTTGCGTGCCTGCGATTCTCCTGCAAACGCTGCCTGAAGATTTTTTTCTGTCTGCGTTCCTTCGTATTTATTTGCCATATCTGTTTCCTCCATTTATAAAAATTTAATTTATTATAACCGTTTACTGCCAATTAAGCAATAGCTGCCTGCCAATTAAATACTGCGGTCAGGTGGCGCTTTCGGCGGCAAGCCTGCGGATCTCTTTCCATTTCTTCGTAAAGAAAAAAGCCAGCATACAGAACATTCCGAAAGCAAAACTGATCGGGAAACATGCCATGATGTAAGTTCCGTCAATTGCCCACGCAATAAAATATCCCACCGGTATCCTCACTACCCAGAGCATCATAATATTGACGATCGTCGGATATTTCACCTCGCCGATTCCGTTCACATAGCAGATAATCCCGTTGAAAACCGCGTAAGTCCATGTAAACGGCAGCACGATCCGGATATAGCGCACCGCCATCGCAAGAACCGCGGCGTCTTTCGTAAATAAACCAAGAATCGGTTCGCAGAAAAACGTAAAGATCAACCCTGCCGTGCATGTGTACAGACCGGAAAAGAACGGTATCATCAGACCGCCTTTTTTCAGCCTTTTATAATTCTTCGCTCCAAGATTTTGCCCCGCAAACGTCGTTGCCGCCGACGAAAAGGAATTAATGGCAACATTCGCGATCCCCGTCAGTTTCGTCGCAACGGAACATGCCGCCATAAATACGGTTCCCTGAGCGTTAATAAGCGCCTGCATAAGAATATGTCCCACCGAATAAATGGAATTATTTAATCCAAGAGGCAGACCGATACGCACGATTTCCTTTAAAATATGTTTGTCAAACTTCTTCGGTAAAACGGTAAATTCTAACTCCGGGTACTTTTTCTTAATATACGCAATACTGAAAAACCATGAACAGAACATGGCAGCCGCCGTGGCAAGCGCCGCTCCCGACACGTCCATTCCCAGCCCCGCGATAAAAAGCAGATCCAGTACAATATTTACAACACAGGAAATCACAAGAAACAACAGCGACGCTTTACTGTCGCCCACACCGCGCAAAATCCCCGCGTTCATATTATATCCCAGATTTCCCAGCGTACCAAAGAAAATAATATTCAGATAAGAAACGCAGTAATCCCATGCCTCCGCCGGGACCTGCATGATCGTAAGGATCAGCGGACTTCCCAGCAGACCGAGAATTGTCACCGGCACCGCGCACATATAGAGAAACGAAACCGCCGTCGAAACACATTTTATCAGGCTCTCCTTATCCCTGCTCCCCGTAAACTGAGAAACAAGAATGGAAACGCCGGTTCCAAGTCCCAGAAAGATACATAAAAATAGTTCCACAGGCTGGGCGCAGGTTCCTACCGCCGCCTGCGAAGTTGTTCCACGGTAATTACCGATCACCAGTGTATCCACCGTATTGTACAACTGCTGAAGCACGTTACCCAGACAGATCGGCAGGGCGAAAAGCACCACCAGCTTCATGATCGGTCCCTGGGTCATATCAATTTTTGTTGACTTCTTCATATCCAATCCTCAAGTTATGTTTTATTATCATGCTTTGCTTTCCAGTCTTTGATCTGGGAAAGCCTCTCCCTGACTGCCGCCTCCCTGCCCTCGGAAGTCGGTCTGTAATATTCCTTTCCCATCAACGCGTCCGGAAGACACTGCATATTGGTTAATTTATCCTGTGTATCATGGGCATACTGATAACCCTTTCCATAGGATAACTCTTCCATCAAGGCCGTGGGGGCGTTACGGATCACAAGAGGGACCGGTTCGGCGATCGTATTCAGTGCGTCCTCCTTCGCGCCCTCATATGCCATATAAAGCGCGTTTGATTTTGGCGCCATTGACATATGCACCACCGCCTGCGTCAAATGCACGCTGCATTCCGGCATTCCTAAGAAATGACACGCCTGATACGCCGATACCGCGATCTGCAATGCCGTCGGATCTGCCATTCCCACATCTTCGCTCGCAAAGCGGATCACTCTTCTCGCCACATAAAGGGGATCCTCGCCTGCCTCCAGCATACGCGCAAGCCAGTATACAGCCGCGTCCGGGTCAGAATTACGCATGGACTTGTGCAGCGCCGAAATAATATTATAATGCTCTTCACCCTTTTTATCATACAAAAGCGACTTTTTGGAGGTACACTGTTCCAGCGTACTATGGGTTACGATCACTCTGTCTTCTATGATTTCACCGTTTAAAATAACCATTTCCAGCGTAGATAACGCCATTCTTGCGTCTCCGTTGGAGAATACGGCAATTCCCTCCAAAACTCCGTCTTCCATCTCTACTTTCTGATTTCCAAAGCCTCTCGGTTCCCGCAGCGCACGGGACAACAAAGACACCAGATCCTCCTCCGTCAATCCCTGAAGCACAAACACCTTACACCGTGACAGCAAAGCCCCATTAACCTCAAAGGACGGATTTTCTGTAGTCGCGCCAATCAGAACAATACTTCCCTTCTCCACAAAAGGCAGAAAAGCGTCTTGCTGCGCTTTGTTAAAACGATGGATCTCGTCTACAAATACGATGGTTCTTTCCCCATATCTGCGGTTTTCCTCCGCCTTCTGCATAACTTCCCGGATTTCCTTAATACCGCTTGTCACGGCAGAAAATTCAATAAACGATGCCTGAGTACGGTTCGCAATAATATGGGCAAGTGTTGTCTTTCCCACTCCCGGCGGTCCCCAGAATATCATGGAGGAAATATTATCACTTTCTATTAACTTTCTAAGAACTTTTCCCTTACCAAGAAGGTGGGATTGTCCCACAAAATCCTCCAGCCGCGAAGGACGAAGCCTTGCCGCCAGCGGCTCGTTTTTCGGTCTGTCAAAAAGACTCATCTGTTCCATGTTTTTTTACCTTGCTTTTCTACTATTTTTGTATTATAACATCAAACTTTCCAATAACCACGCAAATCCTTTCGCCATTCTCATATCCGTATCCGTAAAATGATTTCCCTCATTCCATTCCAGTATTGTCGCCGCTAATTCTGAATTTGCCATATACATCTCATAAACCCTCCTCGTTACATCACCAATTCGCGCCATAACCGGATTTCTTGTTTTCTCTTCTTTTCTCCCAAGGCTCAAATAAACCAGACTATCTTCCTGTACTTTATGGTTCTGCACATACTCTTCCCACCCGGGAAACCAAAGAGAACCGGAGCAGCTTGCCGCGCCCTTAAAAATCCCGGTTTCATAAAATGCCCACAAGGCAAATAAGCCCGCAAGGGAATATCCGCCGATAACCTTTACGACTTTATCCGCTCTGCTTTCTCTGCCTTCAAAATCATTACAGAGTTCAACAACCCATTCCAGCGTCTCCTGCCCTTTCCCGCCAAAATCCGCATTCCCGAAAACGGCGGGCGCCGCCCACGGGGAAAGATCACGGTTCCAATCCTCCCCTTCACAGGCAATAAGCCACCAGCCGCTTTTTGCCGATAGTCTTCGGATATTTTCATAAACAGAGGAAAGCGTGTCCTTTTCATGCTCTCCCATAAGCCAAAAAAGAAGAACCGAAGGCTCTCCATTCTCTATGATATGGCAGATATGCCCACTTTGGTCAATCGTTCTCATCAAGCAACTCCACACTCCAGCATTCAATCAGTTTTTCCAGCGAGACCGCCGCGTTTGCGGGACTGGTGGACGGCATTACTCGGAACATATCCAGATACTTCTTCTCCTGATACTTACAAAAATACTTTCCCGCCGTCTTGCCGTTCGCCAAAATCTTTTTAATCCGCGCATTTTCTATAATCTCCTGCAAAGCGGCAGGTTTCACATTGCGTATGCTGCTATCGGCAGAGCCCATGATATCGCAGCTTTCAATCGCGTCGTACAGCGCCAGATGATGTTCCAATATAAACCGTTTTTTCTCGTCAATCGTAACAGGCGTTCGATCTCCCCAGACGCCTGCAAGCATTGCCCAGAAGCGGTTTCTCGGGTGTCCATAATAAAAACCTTCCTCCCTCGACTTCACAGAAGGAAGGCTCCCTAAGATCAGAACCCGCGACCCGCTGTCGTAGAGAGGTAAAAACGGGTGTATGATATGTTTGTATTCCGCCATTTCCTAATCCGCCTTATAGACAATCTTTCCGTCACAGATTGTGTAATGTATTTTCCCCGGAAGTTCCCAGCCTTTAAACGGACTGTTTGACGCCTTAGACGCAAAACCGTCTACCGTCCATTTCTCATGCTCGCCAAAAATAACCAGATCCGCGCGCGCTCCCTCCGATATGCTTCCCGGCTTTATCCGGTAAAATTCCGACGGATTTTTACTAATACACGCCATAAGCTCCATTAAAGTCAGATGTCCCGGCTGCACAAGAGAATAAATCCCCAATGCGAGAGACGTTTCCAGTCCCGTAATTCCGCTTGGCGCTTCCTCCAAGGGTCTTGCCTTTTCCTCTTCACTATGGGGCGCGTGATCCGTTACGATCATATCAATGGTTCCGTCTTTCAGACCTTCGATGATTTTTAAACGGTCCTCTTCCGTCCTCAACGGCGGGTTCATTCTCGCATTGGTTCCATACTTTAAGACTGCCTCATCTGTCAGGGTAAAATGATGAGGCGTCGCTTCCGCATGAACGTCGGCTCCAAATTTCTTTGCCAGTCTCACAAATTCCACGGAATTACCGGAACTGATATGCTGAATACATACGGAAGCCCCCGTATGGAGCGCCAGCACACAATCCCTCGCCACCATGACGTCCTCGGCGGTCCTTGACGCGCCGCCGTAGCCAAGCTGCTCTGACACGGTTCCCTGATGAACCCCCGGTGCCGTGATAAAAGCAGGATCCTCCTCATGGAGACTGACCGGCAGATTTAGTTCCTTTGCCTTTGTCATCGCGCGGACAAGAAGTTCTTCATTCATTACGGGAATACCGTCGTCAGTAAATCCCACCGCTCCCGCTTTTGCCAGTTCCTCCATATCCACAAGTTCCTTTCCCTTTAAATCCCTGCTCACTGCCGCCGCCTGCAAAACATGGATCAGAGTTTTTTTGCCTTTTTCCTGAATATACCGGAGC
>JAMPBI010000080.1 GCA_023666775.1 Alistipes sp.
GGATTTAACATAGTTATAGAATTACATATTAATAAGGGCTGCGCGCCTGGGGAGGCGCGTGGGTTCGGGGAGGACATATGAGCAAAAAAAGAACGGTCAGGAAGAAGGGAAAACGCCTTTTGCTGGCGTATGCCCTGAGGGGATTTGTAACGGGAGCGGCGCTGGTGGTCGTACTGGCGCTGGTTTTTGCTTTGAAGGCGCAGTTTTTGCCGGAAGAGAAAAACGATAACGAAAAAGAAACGAAGGAAGCGTGGGTAAAGCAGGAGAACGAATGGCAGACGGACGCGTCGCAGGAACTTCCGCAAGCGGCGAAAAAAGTTTCGGTGATGGTGGACGCGGGACACGGCGGCAAGGATCCTGGAACCACGTCGGGAACGGCGGACGAAAAGGATATCACGCTTGCCATTGCCCGACTGGTGAAATCCTATCTGGAGGATTGCGGCGTTACGGTATTGCTGTCAAGAGAAGACGATACGTTCATTGATAAGTATGACCGCGCGGATATGGCGAATACGGCGGGCGTGGATTTATTTGTAAGTATTCACTGCAATTATCTGGAGGAACGGGCGGATATTTCGGGAGTGGAAACGTACTATATGGGAACGGGCGGAGACGGGGAGCGTCTCGCGCAGTGCGTCCATGCTCAGGTTTTGGCGATAACCGGCGCTAACGATATGTATGTGCGTGAAAATGATTACGTTGTCATACGGGAAACCGATATGCCTGCCGCGCTTGTGGAAACAGGGTATCTGAGCAGCCGGGAGGACGCGGGAAAGCTGGTTGACCGCGAATATCAGTCGAAGATGGCATACGGCATTGCGGCGGGAATAATCGAGTATATCAACGGTGAAAGCGGGTAGGAAATGGGTTTGAAAGTGTTTAGAAAGAAGCCGTATATTTATACGGTGGGACTAAAGGACGAAAAATCCCTGCTGATCGAAAATCTTTGTAAAAGTCTGGAGATTTTTTATATCCGGCTCATGGAGAGCGACCGGTACCGAACGGTCAGGGAGATCACGGGTAATATTGAGAACGGCGTCATGCCGCTTGGCGGGGATTTTTTCGTGGGTAACAAAGAGGCAGAGCGTAAAGGGGAACCGGAAGTCCTGCTTTTTTCCAATCTGACGGATAAGAAGCTGGACGAGTTCCTGCTGGCATATAAGACTATGGGGATTGAACCCGTGGGGTTAAAGGCGATTATAACGCCCACAAACGAGAGCTGGACTTTGGAGCGTCTGACGGAGGAATTAATGCGGGAGAGAGCCGCCATGCTGTTTGGAAAAAACAGGTAGACAAAGAGCGGGTTCTGTGATAGATTAATAATCGTAAATTGAATAGCGGAACAGGTGCCGGAAAAAGCGTATGCTTTGGTTCCGGTGAAAAGGGAAACAGGTGCAAGTCCTGTGCGAACTCGTCACTGTAAGCTGGGAGCGCGTAACAATATGTCACTGAGCGATCGGGAAGGCGTTACGCGTGTTGAAAAGCAAGTCAGGAGACCTGCCTGGGTCCGGTACGGAATTTTGGACAAGGGGTTTCGCTATCTTGTCCGGTTCATGCCACGAGTAACTGGCAGTACGAAAGAGCGGATAAAACGAAAGTTTTATTCGTTGTTTTTGATGTCTTCTTCTCGTGACGTATCATACGGTGAAGGAGATTTTTTATTTGGTAGGAAATTGGGCGGATCGGAGGAGAAGATGAAGAAGAAAAAAACAGGGATTTTTTTTGCGATTGCGTGCATGTTTATTCTGACCGCCGTGGCGGCAGGCTGCGCGGGAAACGATAAAACGGATATTCTTTCGGATGGGGAGTACCGGGCAGGGGTTGAACTTTTAGGAGGCAGCGGAAAGGCAAAGATCGAGTCTCCGGCACGGCTTACGGTAAAAGACGGGAAAATGACGTTGGAAGTTGTGTGGAACAGTTCCAATTATACCTACATGAAGGTTGACGGCATTACATATTATGCGGAAGGAACGGGGGAAAATTCCACATTTCTTATACCGGTTGCGGCGTTTGAGGAGGAAATACCTTTCGCGGCGGAGACGGTCGCCATGAGTACGCCTCATGAGATCCAATATTCCATGATCGTGCATAAGGACGTTTCGGACGGGGAAAAGAAAGCGGACCGAACCGAAGAACAGAGCGGAGAAGAGCGGACGGGGGAAACGTTTCATGTGGAAGGGCTGGTTTATGATCATTCCATGGAACTTGAGTACGCCAAAGGATTTTGCGTGGATTATTATGAAGGCGGTTTCGCGCTGATCACTATATCGGACAGCGCGCATTTTCTGGTGGTTCCGGAAAACGGTAACGTGCCGGAAACGATGAAAATAACGGACGACGAGGGCAGGGAACGGGAGGTTGTTGTATTAAGACAGCCGGTAACGGATATTTATCTTGCGGCGACGTCGGCGATGAACCTGTTTGACGCGCTGGAAAGCATTTCCGCGGTCAGCCTTACCAGTACCGATAAGGACGGCTGGTATATCGGGGCGGCGAAGGAGGCTTTGGAAAACGGCAGCATACGGTTTGTGGGAAAGTACAGCGAGCCGGATTATGAGGTGATACTGGCGGAGGGCTGCGAACTGGCGGTGGAGTCCAATATGATCTCCCATGCGCCGCAGGTTAAGGAAAAACTGGAAGAGATCGGCGTTCCCGTCCTTGTGGATATGTCAAGCTATGAGGAGCACCCGTTGGGAAGAAGCGAGTGGATCAAACTTTACGGCGTGCTTTTCGGTAAAGAGGAACAGGCGCGGCAGTTGTTCGCGGAGCAGGTATCTTATTTGCGGACGGTGGAGAGCGGCGAAAAGACGGGAAAGACGGCGGCGTTTTTCTATATCAATTCCAACGGTTCGGTGGTGACGAGGAAAAAAGGCGATTATATCGCGAAGATGATCGAGCTGGCAGGAGGAACGTACCTTTTCGGGGGAGACGGGGAGAAGGACGACGGTTCTTCCACGCTGACGCTGGAAATGGAAACGTTTTACGCCGTGGTCAGGGACGCGGATTATATCATTTATAACAGCAGCATAGCGGGAGAACTGGGAAGCATTGAGGAACTGGTGGCGAAAAATCCTCTCCTCGCGGACTGCAAGGCGGTACGGAATAAAAATATGTGGTGTACCACGAAAAGCCTGTATCAGGAAACGCTGCACCTCGGCGTGATGATCGATAACCTTCACACGGTGTTTACCGGCGATACGAATGAAATAACGGATCTGGACTTTTTATATAAATTGCGCTAGGAAAGGATTGGAGGCAGTACCATTGAAGAAAACAAGGGTGATCGCGGCGTTTGGGGGACTGATTTTCGGGCTTCTTTTGTTTGTGTTTTTTAATATCAGCATGGGAAGCGTTTCCGTATCGCCCGCGGAGACGTTCCGGATTTTGACCGGCAGTCTGGAAAACGAGACGATCTACAATATTCTTTGGAAGATCCGGCTGCCGCGAATGTGCGCGGCGGCAATTTTGGGAGGCGGGCTGGCGGTATCGGGATTTCTGCTGCAGACATATTTTAACAATCCCATTGCGGGACCGTACATTCTGGGGATTTCTTCGGGCGCGAAACTGTTTGTGGCGCTGGCGATGATTTTCGTTATGGGGCGGGGAAATATGGCGTCCTCCGGTTTCCTCATTCTCACGGCGTTTACGGGAGCCATGGCGTCCATGGGTTTTATCCTGCTGTTATCGGGAAAGGTGCGCCGCGCGTCCACGCTGATCATCGGCGGCGTGATGATCGGTTATATCTGCTCGGCGGTCACGGATTTTGTGGTCACGTTTGCCGACGAACACGATATCGTTAATCTGAGGAACTGGTCTATGGGGAGTTTTTCGGGCATGTCGTGGGAAAACGTAAAGGTGATGTCGCTGGCGGTGCTGGTTTCGGTTGTCATCGTGTTCTGCCTGTCAAAACCGATCGGGGCGTATCAGCTCGGCGAGACATACGCAAAGAGCATGGGGGTCGATATTAAGGTGTTCCGTATCGTCATTGTCGTGATGGCGAGTTTTCTCGCGGCGTGTGTTACGGCGTTCGCGGGTCCCATTTCCTTTGTGGGGATCGCCGTTCCCCATCTTGTGAAAATGCTTTTGAAAACGTCGAAGCCCTTGGTTGTGATCCCGGCGTGTTTCCTCGGCGGAGCGATGTTCTGTCTGGGGTGCGACCTGATCGCCCGAGTGGCGTTTGCCCCGGCGGTGTTAAATATCAGTTCCGTTACGGCGATATTCGGCGCGCCAATCGTGATCGCCATGCTGGTGCGAAAGAAAGACGGGGTGAGGTAGATCATGGAAGAGACGATAAGCGCAAAAGATCTGGCGGTGGGATATAACGGTAAGGTTCTGATCGACGGTATTTCTCTGACGCTGCGGCAGGGGACGGTCACGGCGCTGATCGGACCCAACGGTTCGGGAAAGTCCACGATTTTAAAGACATTGACGAAAAATCTGAAAGAGATTTCCGGCGTTTCCTATATCGGCGGCAGGGATATCCGGGAGTGGAGCGACCGGGAGTTCGCGAAGCAGGTGTCCGTGGTGTGGACCGACAGGATCAAACCGGAACTGCTGACCTGCGGGGACGTGGTGGCGGCAGGCAGATATCCCTACACGGGAAAACTGGGGATTTTGTCGGAACAGGATCGGGACGAAGTGCGGGACGCCATGGAACTGGTAGGAATATCCGATATGGCGGAAAAGGATTTTAACGCGTTAAGCGACGGACAGAAGCAGAGGGTGATGATCGCCCGCGCGGTCTGCCAGAAAACGCCGGCGCTTATTCTGGACGAACCCGCTTCTTATCTGGATATCCGTTATAAGGCGGAATTGTTTTATCTGTTAAGAAAACTGGCTAAGGAGAGAAAAACCACGATCGTTCTCTCCATACATGAGGTGGAACTCGCGAGAAAGATCGCGGACTATGTGGTTTGCGTGAAAGGCGATAAGATCTTTATGCAGGGAGAACCGGAAAAAATTTTTAACGAAAAGATCATCAGACAGCTCTACGATCTGAGCGGGGAGCAGTATGATTTTTTATATGATAGGAAATTTCCTGTCACAGATTAACATTTTCAGGAGGAATTTATGATGAAGAAATGCAAAAAAACAGTTGTATGGCTCGCGGCGATGACGCTTGTGTGCGGTATTTTCGGTGCCTGCGGAAACGACAGGCAGACTGCGGCGGACGGTACGACGGCGGAAAACGTAACGACGACGGCAGAGGAAACCACGGCGGAGGAAAAAGTTACGCCGCAGAAACCGGTAATACTTGTGGTAAGTTTCGGTACCAGTTATAATGATAGCAGGGATATTACCATCGGCGCCATCGAGGAGGAGATCGCGAAAGCCTATCCGGATTATGAGGTGAGGCGCGCGTTTACCAGTCAGATCATTATTGATAAGTTAAAAGAGCGCGACGGTCTTGTGATCGATAATGTGGAAGAGGCGCTCGACCGCGTTGTGGCGGACGGGGTGAAGGAGCTGATCGTACAGCCTACCCATGTTATGAGCGGATATGAGTATGACGATCTGTTCAATGAAGTATCCGTATATGCCGGCAAATATGACTTTGACCGGGTCGTTATAGGCGCGCCGCTTCTTACGTCTGACGAGGATTACGATAAGGTGGCGGAAGCGCTTGTAAAAGAGACGAAGGATTATGCGGAAGATGGTACCGCCATCGTTTTCATGGGTCACGGAACGGAGCATGAGGCAAACGGCACCTACGCAAAACTTCAGGAGACGTTCTATGCGAAAGGGTATGACGATTACTATATCGGAACGGTGGAAGCCGAGCCTTCCCTTGAAGATATTGTGGAAATGCTGAAAGAGGGCGGCTATAAGAAGGTGGTACTGGAACCGTTTATGGTGGTTGCCGGCGACCATGCCAACAATGATATGGCGGGCGACGAGGAAGACTCGTGGAAGAGCGTGCTGACGAAAGAAGGATTTGACGTGAACTGCGTTCTCCGCGGACTCGGCGAGTCAGACAGTATCCGGGCGGTTTACGCGGCGCATGTGCAGGAAGCGGTCAAGGTTGAAGCGCCGGGATTTACCGACGTGGCGAAGAAAAATAACGCCAAACCGCAGACGCAAGCGCCGGAGGGTACTTATCATATTAACGTAACCTCAAGTTCTTCCATGTTTAAGATCGACGACGCCGTTCTTACGGTTAAGGACGGGAAAATGACGGCGGTGCTTACGTTAAGCGGAACGGGATATGAGAAACTTTACATGGGAACGGGCGAGGAAGCGGCGAAGACTTCCGACAATGACATGGCGTTTTACAAAGAGGACGCCCAAGGGAAATATACATATGAAGTGAATGTCGCGGCGCTGGACGAAGAGCTGGACTGCGCGGCGTTTAGTATCAAGAAACAGGAATGGTACGACAGGGTACTCGTATTTGAGTCTTCCACATTGGAAGAAGTGAAATAGCAAAGGAGCAGGTTATGGCGGAAAAGATCTATCTGGTTGGGATCGGCATGGGAAGTCCGGCTGGTTTTACCGTGAGGGCGAAAGCGTTAATTGAAAAGAGCGATCTTCTCTGCGGCGCGAAGCGTATGGTGGAAGCCGCGCGAAAAGCGGCGGACTGCGGTAACACGGACACGTTCCTGTCGGGCAGGGCGGAAGAGATTTCCGGCTATCTTCGGGCACACAAGGATTTTGTGTGCCCCGTTGTGCTTCTTTCGGGAGACGTGGGATTTTACAGTGGCGCTTCAAAACTTTTGAGCCTTCTCGAAGGTTTTGATGTGGAACTGGTTCCGGGCGTTTCCTCGCTGATGTATTTTTGCGCGAAACTGAAAATTGCCTGGGAGGATATTTTTTATACGAGCTGTCACGGCAGAAGCGCGAACCTCATTTACCGGATCGCCCATGAACGCTATACGTTTGCGCTACTTTCGGGCGAAGAGGATCTGTA
The DNA here is from genome assembly GCA_023666775.1 of Alistipes sp. GTDB lineage: Bacteria > Bacillota > Clostridia > Lachnospirales > Lachnospiraceae > MGBC120314. The sequence goes on from JAMPBI010000080.1 coordinate 6,908, forward strand.
TGCGCTTGCGGATAAACTGGAGTATTACGGATTAGAACATATTGTTCTTAAAATCGGGGAACGCCTGTCTTATGAGGACGAACGGATCTACAGCCTGAGCCCGAAGGAAGTAAGATCGTATTCTTTTGACAAACTGGTGGTGGTGATGGCGGAAAATCCCACGGCAGCGGTTGAAAGGTCTTATATGGAGATTGCCGACGAGGAGTTTATCCGGGGGGACGTTCCGATGACGAAATGTGAGGTGCGGACCGTAAGCCTTGCGAAACTGGGTCTTACGAAAAACGCCGTCGTGTATGATATCGGCGCGGGAACGGGCTCGGTCAGCGTGCAGGCGGCGCTTTGTATTCCCGACGGAAAGGTGTATGCCGTTGAAAGGAACGAGGCGGCGGTTTCACTGATCGAGGCGAATAAGAAAAAATTTGCCGCGGATAATCTGGAGATCATAAAGGGAACGGCGCCGGAAGCGTTAGGGGAACTGCCAAAGCCCACCCATGTATTTATCGGCGGAAGCGCGGGCAGGATCGGAGAAATTCTGGATAACGTATTTGGGGAAAATCCGAAAGTTACCGTCGTGATCACCGCGATTTCCCCGGAAACCGTGTCACAGGTACTTACCTATTTTGAAGGCAGGGAAGAAGCGGTTCGGGAAATCGTTCAGATTTCCGTGGCAAGGGCAAAAAAAGCGGGAAGCCATCATCTTTTCATGGGACAAAATCCCGTGACGGTCATGGTGGTCAAGGGGCAGGAGCAATGTTAGAACGTTATCGTTTTGTGGACGGGAAAAAGTTAAGGTGCGGTTACACCACGGGAAGCTGCGCCGCAGCCGCGGCGCTAGGCGCGGCAAAAATCCTCCTTGCGGGGGAAACCGTGGAAAGTGTGGATCTGGAGCTTTCCGGGGAGATCACGCTGAACCTCCCCTTGGAAGATATCGAAAAAACGGACCGATGGGTCCGGTGCGGCGTGCGAAAGGACGCGGGCGACGACAAGGACGTTACGGATAAGATCTTGGTCTGCGCCGTTGTTTCCAAAACGGATAAGGGTATTGTTATCGACGGCGGAACCGGCGTGGGGCGGGTGACGAAAAAGGGCATGGACCAGCCGGTGGGCGCGGCGGCGATCAACAGCGCGCCCCGAGGAATGATCGAAAGGACGCTTTTGCGGCTTTGCGGGGATCTTCATTATGACGGAGGATTGAAGGTTGTTATTGAAGTGCCGGAAGGAGAAGCAGCCGCGGCAAAAACATTTAATCCGAGGCTCGGGATTGAGGGCGGTATTTCGATCTTAGGAACCAGCGGCATTGTGGAGCCTATGAGCAAACAGGCATTGATCGATACGATACGGACGGAAATACAGATGAAGAAGGCGGAGGGAAAGCGGTATCTTCTGATAACGCCGGGAAATTACGGACTGGATTTTGTCAGGGGGAATACGGCGCTTCATGCCGAAAATGCCGTGAAATGCAGTAATTATATCGGGGAAACATTGGATATGGCTTGTGAGGCGGGATTTGAAAAAGTGCTTCTGATCGGTCATATCGGTAAGCTGGTGAAGCTGGGTTCCGGCATTATGAATACCCATTCGCGGTGCGGCGACGGCAGAATGGAAACGCTGGCGGCGTGCGGGATCGAGGCAGGCGTGGAACGGGATATCCTGCTTTCGGTCTTGGAATCCA
>JAMPBI010000081.1 GCA_023666775.1 Alistipes sp.
ATTACCTGGAGGGGGATTTTGTCGGTGAGAGTAAAAATAAAGTAACCGCTTTCTCCGCTGTGATTAAACAGCACACATAATATGGCAATGATTCGCAATACGTCAAAACCGACTTGTCGTTTTGTAGATCCCATAGTATACTCCTAAGCAAAATATATGTTTATTGTAAGTTTCGGGGGCATAAATGTCAAATATATTTTGTTTGCAAAACTTGTGGTCAACTTTTTATTTTTATGGTAAAATGAATTATCAAAATTACATATATCCAATGAACGGTAAGGATATATAGAAATGGGGTTTATATGGAAGAGAACCGAATATTTATAACAGAGCTTGATGCGTATTTATTTGGACAAGGAACCCATTACGAAATTTATAATAAAATGGGTGCGCATCTTACGACTTTTGACGGAAAAGAGGGCGTGTATTTTTCCGTGTGGGCGCCGAGGGCGAAAATGGTGTATGTAATCGGTGAGTTCAATAACTGGAATGAAACGGAGTATCCGATGCATAGGATTTCGGACGGCGGAATTTATGACCGGTTTATTCCGGGAGTGAAAGAAGGACAGCTTTATAAGTTTTTGATCATTACGCAGAGCGGACAGAAACTTTATAAGGCGGATCCGTATGCCAACGCGTCGGAAATGAGACCGGGAACCGCGTCCAGAGTAACGTCCCTGGAGGGTTATAAGTGGGGCGACGCGAAGTGGGTTGAAACGAAAACAAAGGCGGATCATTTAAAAGAAGCAATGATGATCTATGAGTGCCAGCTTGGTTCGTGGAAGAAGAAAAACGACGGGACGGAAGACGGATTTTATAATTACAGGGAAATAGCGCCGGAACTTGCGGCTTATGTGAAAGATATGGGGTATACTCACATTGAGCTGATGGGTATCGCGGAATATCCTTTTGACGCGTCCTGGGGTTATCAGGTAACCGGTTATTACGCACCGACTTCCCGCTACGGAACGCCGAAGGATTTCATGTATTTTGTGGATTATATGCACAAGAACGGGATCGGGATCATTTTGGACTGGGTACCGGCACATTTCCCGAGAGACGCTCACGGACTTGCCAATTTTGACGGAACGGCAACCTATGAATACGCAGATCCGCGCAAGGGCGAGCATCCGGATTGGGGAACGAAGGTATTTGATTACGGCAGAACGGAAGTTGTTAATTTCCTGATAGCAAACGCGTTGTTCTGGATCGATAAGTTCCATATTGACGGACTTCGTGTAGACGCGGTTGCTTCCATGCTGTATCTTGACTACGGCAGGAGAGACGGGCAGTGGGTTGCGAACAAATACGGCGGAAACGGTAATCTGGAGGCAATGGACTTTTTGAGACACCTGAATAAGATCGTCAACGACCGGTTTCCGAGAGCGATCACGATTGCGGAGGAATCCACGGCGTGGCCTGCGGTCAGCGGTGTAGTAGGGGAGAATGACAGTCTTGGCTTTACCTTTAAATGGAATATGGGCTGGATGCATGATTTCCTTGAATATATGAAATGCGATCCGTTGTTCCGTAAAGGAAACCATCACAAGATGACGTTCAGTCTAATGTACGCGTACAGCGAGCGTTTTATCCTGGTGTTATCCCATGACGAGGTGGTACATCTGAAATGTTCCATGCTGAATAAAATGCCGGGAGAATACGAAGACAAGTTCAAAAATCTGAAAACGGCGTACACCTATATGGTCGGTCACCCGGGTAAGAAATTGTTATTCATGGGACAGGAGTTTGGACAGCCGACGGAATGGAGCGAAGCGAGATCCTTAGACTGGCATGTGGCGTCGGAACCGCAGCACAAGGCATTGCAGGAATACGTTAAGGGATTATTCCATTTATATCAGAAATATCCGGCTCTTTATGAAACGGATTATAATCCGGACGGATTTATGTGGAGCAACGCAAACGATAATGAAAACAGCGTGTATTCTTTTATGAGGTTTTCGCCGACCGGGAAGAAGAGTCTTCTGTTTGTCATTAATTTTACACCGGTGGAACGCGGGGATTATGTAGTGGGCGTTGCAGACAGCGGTAAATTTAAGCTGATCATGGACGAAAACGGAAAGGCGGAAGGAGAGATATCTTCCGTTAAGAAGGAATTTAACGGCTGTGATTATTCCATGAAGATCGACCTGACTCCGTATGGCGTCCGCGTGTATGAATTTAATCATAAAAAACAAAATAAAAAGAAAACCGTAAATTAATAACGGATTTATGCCGAAAATACTTGTGCAGGGTTAAAACCTGCACAGGTTTTTTTTGATTTAACAGGAAACGAAAGGGGTAATACAGATGAATATTAATTCCGTCCAGAATACATATAACGCGCAGGCAGCAAATAATCAGGCAAAACTTCCTACGGGCGCGGCGGCTAAGGAAACGGTGAACGCGTTTGAAAAGGTGATCACAAATTTAAGTTCACCGATGCAGTCAACGGACGTCAATAAAACGTTGAGCAGCATAACGGAAGGAATCAGCTCCGTTGAAGAGCAGTTGAGAGCGGACGCGCAGGCGGCTAAGGCAGGGCTTAAAGCGCTGTTTAACAAATTGTCAGGCGCGGAGGCGGTAAAACTTGACGAGGACGGGTTTGACATTAACGATATTGATGATGAAGAGCTGGTGACGGTTGTGGACCGCATTAAGTTAATGCTCATGGCTTACAATGAAAATTATCAGGAGTTCGCGGGAGCGTTTCAGCACGCGGATAAAGACAGCGTTGACAGTGAAGGAAATCTTTCCGCCAAAGTCGCGTCTGCGCTGGGGGACAGCCATATGCCGGTTACGGAAGACAATATGACCGATGTGGCAAGCACCATGGAGATGGCAAAAGACGTAGCGGAGCAAATGCCTCTCAGTGAGGAAGCGAAAGCGTATCTGATCGAAAATCAGATGGAGCCGACGATCGAGAACGTATACAAGGCGAATCACAGTACCATTAATAACGGATATAAGAGCGGACTGGCAGCAGATCAGTGGGAACAGTTAAAACCTCAGGTTACGAAGATTGTGGAACAATCAGGGCTGAAAGAAAACGACAAGGTTTATGAGGACGCGAAGTGGCTTATCGCGAATGAACTTCCCGTCACCAAGGAAAATCTTGTTCTTAAAAACCGCCTTGACGATCTGACATTTGTTTATGAGGAAGATCAGATCCTTGACGACGCGGTAACGTCCATGGCGGCAGGGAACAAAGCGTCAGACGTAAATCTGGCGGAAGATTATAACGGGTGGAAAGACGCGGCAAAGGCAATGCGTATCGTCAATTTTGCCACATATGAGAATGTTATCCATATTGTTTCTTCCGGTCAGGGTTTTACGATAAGCAGTCTGGAAGCGGCAATGAGCGTTACCGTGGAAGTCGGAGCGGAAAACAGGGAAGGAAGCGGCGTACAGGAAACGGCGGTTTCCCATTACCGCACGCTGTGTGAGGCGAGGGCTTTAATGACCGCGAGAGCGACGATATCCATTATGCGTCAGGGATTTGATATTTACTCGGAAGATCTGCATATGCTGGTGGAACTATTAAGAGAAGAAGAGACAAAGTTCATTAACGAGCAGCTCACAAAATCGGACGCGGGCAGTATTTCCGAAGCGGATCTAAACAGTGTGTCAAACGTAAACGACGCGTTGATGGCTCTGCGTTTTGCGCCGTGCGCGGCAATCGGTACGATGATCACCGTAAAACAGGAGCTTACCATTACGGCGGTTTCCGAAATTTCCGGCGATATGCAGCGTCAGTATGAAGAGGCGGGGCAGGCGTATGAAACCATGTCAACCAAGGTGCGCAGCGATATGGGCGATTCGGTGAAAGCGGCAGTCAATAACAGCGCGGAAAATATTTTAGCCGACGCCGGTATGGAATATAATGAAGCTAATATGAGAGCCGTGCGTATCCTTGCGTATAACACCATGGAAATGTCGCAGGAAAATATTGAACAGGTGAAATATCTGGACAGCACATTAAATAATCTGATGGACAATATGTCGCCGCAGGTTGTTTACGATATGATCAAAGAAGGCATTAATCCGATGGAAACGGATATTGCCGATCTGAATAAGTATATTAACGAGAAGTACGGGGAGCAGGACGCGTCGGTAAAATACAGCGAGTTTCTTTATAAGCTGGAACATTCGGAAGAAATTTCGGCGGAGGAACGCGGCAGGTATATCGGCATTTATAAGATGTTCCATATGTTCCGGAAGGACGCGGGAAAAGCAGTCGGAGCGCTGCTGAACCAGAATGCGGATATCAATCTGAAAAATCTTGTGATGGCGGTAAACAGCCGTAAGAAATACGATATGGACGTGACTTTGGACAAAGACGCGGGAATGAGTGAAGTTACGGGAGACATACAGTATTGTGAAAATCTGTTCTCACAGCTCGGAAAGACCATTACGCCGCAGGGTCTGAAAAAGGTATCGGACAACGACGGAGATCCGGAGGAGATCAGTCTGGAAAAAATGGCGGAGCTGATGGAGAAATACCGCAAAGAGGACGAGGAGATAAAAGAGCAGTATTACACGGAAATGGTGAAGGAAGCGGCGGAGTATCAGAATATTGAAGATAACGTTATGCGGCTGATCACGGATTACGCTTTTCCGGTGACGTTTTATAATGTGATGGCGGCGAAGGAACTGATGCAGGGGAACAAAGTGTTCCGCGAACTGTCCTCAACACAAGACGAAAAAGTTACGGAAAAGATGGCTTCCATGCTGGAGGATTTAGACGACCGGGAAGCGCTGGAGGAAGATTATAACGAACTCGAGGCGCAGGTGAAGGAAGCCGCGAAACGGATCATGGAAGGCGATACGGCGGATCATTATCTGGATATGAACCGTCTGAAAAATCTTGGTAAGACGGTGGAGTTTATGAGCGCTCTGGGAAGACGGCAGCAGTATTTTATTCCGTTTGCCACGGAAGAAGGTATCGGAAGTATTCGTTTAAAGATGGTCAAGACGCAGGAAAATGAAGGAAAAATGGAGATGAATTTTTCCACCGAGGCGCTGGGAAACGTATTTGCGCAGCTTCATGTGACTGCGGAGAAAACCACGGGATATATCGTTACGGAAAAGAGCGGAATGTCGGAGAAGCTGGAAGAAGCGCTTGGCAGCATTTACGCCGGATTTGAGAAACTGGGGATCAGGAACGCAAGAATACTTGTGGGACAAGGAAGCGAGATCCCTCAGGTACGCTTAGCGGACGAGGGCGCGGGGGTTCCGTCATCACTGATCTACCGGACGGCAAAAGAAATTCTTACCAATCTAATTACCGTAAAAGGCTAATTAATCGGCAGAAACGAACCGATAAGTATAACAGATGAAATTTTAAGAAAAATAGACAAGGACGTCGATAAAGAAATTCGTGCAAAGGAGTGCCGATGAAAGGACAGATCGATTATGAGAATTAACACAAATATGTCAGCAATTATTGCCAATGCACAATTATCAACAACCGAGGACCGTTTATCGCTTTCGCTGGAGAGATTGTCGTCCGGGTATAAGATCAACCACTCCAAGGATAATCCGGCGGGATTGGCTATTTCACAGAAAATGCACGCGCAGATCCGCGGTCTTGAGAAGGCGGAAATGAACGCGCAGGACGGTATTTCCGTTTTACAGACGGCAGAGGGCGCTATGGAAGAGATACAGTCCATGCTCACGAGAATGAAAGAGTTATGCGTTCAGGCGGCAAATGACGTAAACTCGGTTGACGAGCGTTCGGCTATCCAGGAAGAAATCGATTCCCTGAATAAGGAAATCGACAGAATTTCCACGGATACGGATTTTAATACGAAAGCGCTGTTAAACGGTGACTTGGAGAGAAGAGTGTATTCCAACGTTGAAGGCGTAAGGCAGATGGAAGTGACGGACGGTTTTAAAGACGACATTTACGGGATCACGATCACACAGGACGCGGAAAAAGCTGTTATCGAAGGCAGCGCCATCACGATGACGAATACGGAAGTTATTACGGAGAATTTAGTCGGTTCCGTCAATATCAACGGACTGAAAGTAGATGTTCTTGAGGGAGATACGCTGGGAACCATAGCGACAAAACTTGCGCACGGAACGTATCAGGCAGGCGGAACAATGATCAATGTTACGCCGGGAGCTACGCTGGATAAAGCGACTTACGGCGATACGGAAGGATATGAGTCGGTAGCGGCAGGAAACGGAACGGCGTTTGTATTTTTAACGACTTCCTACGGTTCCAACGAGGCTATGGAGATTACATGCGATAATCCGGATCTCGCGGCAAAATTAGGTATTAAGACGCAGCAGGTGGAGACGGGAAAAGATGTAGAGGCAGATTTTACTATGGCAAACGGAGAGCGCGTCGGCTTTGCAAATTCGGCAACCATGTCAACATACGGCGAGACGATAACCGTGCGGGATAATAACGACAAAACATTTATCGTAAAGGTGCCTGGCAACGTTGTCGCGGATAATGGCGGAACGGTTGAGATGGAACAGGAAGTTACGGATATGGGTGTTTTAAGAGTACATGTAGGCGCAAATGAGAACCAGATCATTTCCGTTAATTTACCGGAAGTTTCCGTGGAAGCGCTGGGACTTGATAATCTGAATGTATTTACATACGCCAATGCGGGAAAGGCAATCCAGTCGGTAGACGACGCGATTACGAGGTTATCGACGATTCGTTCCAAGATAGGCGCTTACCAGAACCGTCTGGAGCATACCACATCAAATCTTGCGGTATCCGAAGAAAACCTGACGGCGGCGATTTCAAGGATCATGGATACGGATATGGCGGAGGAAATGACGGAATATACGCAGCAGAACGTGCTGGCGCAGGCAGGAACGTCCATGCTTTCGCAGGCAAACGCAAGACCGGAGACGGCGTTACAGTTATTGCAGCCTTAGTAAGGAGGAAATGCCATGACGAAGGAACAGACAACGGGTTTTTCTTATCGTATTATGCAGGCGTCTCCGACGGAATTGATCATTATTCTGTATGAAATGTTGGAAGTATACTTAAACGACGCGGTTTCTTATTGCAGGGAAGATAAGATCCAAGAATTTCGTACCAGCCTGAAAAACGGACGGGGTGTTTTGAATGAGTTAATTCATTCTCTGGATATGCAGTATGAAATTTCACGGAATTTTATACAGATATATCTTTTTATAAACCGTGTCATGATCAAGGCGTCTGTTTCAAAGGACACCAAGGATCTGGAACGTTGTACCGGCATGATCGGCAAATTGAGAAACGCGTTTGAACAGGTAAAAGGCGAAGACCGGAGAGGTCCGGTCATGAAGAATACCCAGCAGGTATACGCAGGGCTGACTTACGGAAAAGGTACTCTGAATGAAAGTTTCGGATTGGAGAGTAACCGTGGATTTCGCGTTTAGATATTCCTTATGATAAATGGAGAAGCTGTGGATTAAGTAGTGTTGTACTTAATTCACAGCTTTCTTCGTTTTATTTGATCGTATTATGAGTATTCTTTGATCAGGTCCATGATGATCGGAATGGCGTTGCTCTGGGAGCTTTTTTCCATGGCGTCGATAAAACGGTAACGGTTTTCATAAAGCTCTTTGATCTTGTCATAGAGCGTGTCGTTATTCATGTCTTCCTCTTCCAGGATCAGACTGTAACCCTGCGCCGCGAAAGATTTCGCGTTTAAAATCTGGTCACCGCGGCTTGCGCTGGCGGAAAGAGGAATTAAAAGGTTTGGTTTTCTTAATGCCAGAAGTTCGCAGATCGCGTTGGCGCCGGCTCTTGAGATCACGATATCCGCCGCGGCAAATACGTCACGGAGTTCTTTATTAACATATTCAAACTGAATATAACCTTTGGTGTCTTTATAGCTCTCGTCAAGTTTGCCTTTACCGCATAAATGCACGATCTGAAAGTCCTGTAAAAGTCTGGGCAGGATCGCCCGGACGGCATCGTTTACATGAACGGCGCCGGTACTGCCGCCAACAACCATTATCACGGGTTTTGAGGAATTAAATCCGCAAAAATCCAGTCCCGCCATTTTATTTCCCTGCAATAATTCCTGACGGATCGGTGTGCCTGTAAGAACGGCTTTGTCCGCCGGAAGAAGTTTTACCGTTTCCGGGAAATTACAGCATATTTTGGTAGCGGCGGGTTTGGCGATTTTATTTGCAAGACCCGGCGTCATATCGGATTCATGGCTGATCACGGGGATTTTACATTTTTTGGCGGCAAGGACTACAGGAACGGAAACAAATCCCCCTTTGGAAAATACAATATCGGGTTTCAACTTTTTCATAAGTTTTGCGGCTTCCGTATAACCCTTGATTACCTTAAACGGGTCGGTTATGTTCTTGATATCGAGGTAACGGCGGAATTTGCCGGTTGCGATTCCGTAGTATGGTATGTTAAATTCTTCGATCAATTTCTTTTCAATTCCGTCATAGGAACCGATATATTCCGGTTCATATCCTGCTTCTTTCAAGGCGGGAAGCAGGGCGATGTTCGGTGTGACGTGTCCTGCCGTTCCGCCGCCGGTTAAAATGATTTTCTTCATGATACTCCTCCCTGTAGGGATTGTT
>JAMPBI010000082.1 GCA_023666775.1 Alistipes sp.
TTATAGAACGGCGGCAGTAACAAAATCAATCCTCAGAAAAAATGGGGAAACTCAAGAAAGTTCATCCTATTGACTTTATCTTCAATCCATGCTAATATTAATTTACCTCAAAGGTAAAGCGCGAGAGGGGTGATGCTTTGGACATTACATACCAAAATAATAAGCTTGAGAAAGTTTGTACGGATGCTAAATTTGCTGATAGAACCTATGGAAGTAAAATGTCGGAAAAAATACAAATGCGTATAGATGAAATCAGTGCAGCAGATACTGTGGAGGAAATGATAAAATACAGCATTGGCAGATGTCATCCATTAATCAATAATCGTAAAGGTCAATATGCGATAGACTTGGTGCAACCGTATAGATTAGTTTTTGAAAAGCATGGTAATAAAATTCAAATAGCTCATATAATGGAGATAGTAGATTACCATTAGGAGGGAAAATGAATAGGAGGTAGCACAATGGTGAGAAGTCGCAGTTTTATTGCAACACCACCAGGAGCGACAATTAAGGAGCAGCTTAATAGCAGAGGGATGAGTCAGAAGGAGTTTGCGGCAAGAATGGATATGTCCGAGAAGCATATAAGTAGGCTCATAAACGGAGATGTTCAGTTGACTCCAGAGGTGGCTGTTAGATTGGAAATGGTACTTGGAGTACCGGCAAAGTTTTGGAATAACTTAGAGGCTGTTTACAGGGAGAAGTTGATAAAGGTGGAGGCTGAAAATGCTATGGATGCGGACGAGGCTTTGGCAAAGCAACTTCCATATAATGAGATGGCAAAGTATGGCTGGGTTCCTGAAACAAGGGATTCAAGAGAAAAGGTAATAAATCTCAGAAAATATTTTGAGGTCGTTGAACTTTCTTTATTAGAGAATAATCAGATAACGAGAATTGCGTGTAGAAGACTAGCTGTGACTGAGAAGAGTGATTTTGCATTGATTGCGTGGGCGCAAGAGGTAAAGTTAAAGGCGCGTAATACTGAAACATCGCCGATTGATATCAAAGGATTAATTAACATCATACCCGAGATAAGAGAGATGACGGTTTTGAAGCCAAGGACATTTTGCCCTAAGCTTAAAAATATGTTGGCGGAGTGTGGTATAGCGCTTGTTTTTTTGCCGCATTTAAAAGGATCTTTCCTTCAGGGAGCTTCTTTTATGGATGGAAATAAGATCGTTGTAGGATTAACTGCCAGAGGTAAGGATGCGGACAAATTCTGGTTTAGTTTTTTTCACGAACTTGCCCATATAATTTTAGGACATATTGGTCAACCTGACGGGATATCCGATCAAGATGAAAAAGCTGCTGATTTATGGTCAAGGGACACATTGATTTCAGAAGAAGCATTTGAAACTTTCAGGCTTAGAAGAAATTATTCTGCGGCAAGTGTACGAGATTATGCAGAGAAAATAGGGATTGCCCCGGGAATACTTGTTGGAAGACTTCAGAATGAAGGATGTATTAAACATAGTATGTTAAATGACTTAAAAGAACATTATGAAATAGTTGTTTAAATATGTAATTTTCAAAGATGGACTGTCACTTTAATAAATGAAAATTCGTGAGAGATAACCTCATTTTCTGTCTTTTTGAATCTTATTATGGCTGTTTTTTAGGGTAAGATTTTTATGTTGTCAAGATAATCAAGGATCACTATGATCGGAAAGGAGGACGCCGTATGAGTGAGAAATCAGAGATTGTTTTCATGTAGGTCAGATTACTCCGGCTCGCCTCAGAAGAGTGGCATATTTCATACAGAAGGTGATGAGGCGGTCTTTGATGAAATTAATGTGGTATTAAACCACAAGGGGGTAGATATTCATGCAGAAGTTAAGTGATGGCATGCTGTTATATCACGGAAGCTACATGGTAGTGGCTCCACTGTATTGTAGGACATAGGAAAAGAAACACATTTACATCTATAGTTGATAGCATGAAAGTTTATGATATTGTGGCAGGGAAAATTGCAGATGATAGAACCAATGTTACGATTACAACCTATCTGGTTGGCGGATACGGAACAATAGGAAGTGAAAAGGCAGATATAGCCTGTATAAGCCAGTTGATTCCGGAAAGGTTAAAGAATCAGTACTGTTTCAGAACGAATGAGGCACTTGGGTGTATTTCATTCGTGGAAAGTGAGAAGATATGGATAAGCTAGAAACAGTTACAGAAGAGCAGAAAAAATTTGCGATTGATGCGATTGTGACATTAGTTGTGGATGAAATATCTCTTGAAACGGGAGAGGATTCTATGACAATCCTGCCAAAGTTTATCGAATCAAAAACAGCGGAAACGCTTTATGATGAATCATCAAAACTTTGGTGGAATGGACCTGCATATATCGCAGAAATGTACCTGGCAGAGAAAAATAATTAGAAAATTTAGTTAATGATATGTCAAAATTTATCGGTTTTATCGCAATACCGTCGGGAGCGACAATTAAGGAGTGATAAATTTGGCAGATGGAACAAAACGCGGATTAAAAGTGAATTGAAAAGTTGCTTATGTGGCATGCGGAAAGTTTGCAGATATAAAGTTCAACAATAAATCAATCGGAGGTAACCAACAATGGCTGAAACATTAAAAGTATTGGAAACAAGAAGAAGCTGTCGCGCGTACAAGCCGGAGCTTATTGAGGAGGAGAAGCTGCAGGCGATCATCAAGGCGGGAACGTATGCCGCGACGGGCATGGGAAGGCAGTCGCCGGTCATTATCGCGGTAACGAATAAGGAAATGAGGGACAGGCTTTCCGCCATGAACGCGAAGATCATGGGGCAGGGAGAGGATTTTGATCCGTTTTACGGAGCGCCGGAACTTCTGATCGTTCTTGCGAATAAGGATATGCCGACTTATATTTATGACGGAAGCCTTGTAATGGGAAATCTGATGAACGCGGCGGCGGACCTCGGTGTTGACAACTGCTGGATCCACAGGGCTAAGGAGGAGTTTGAGTCGGAGGAAGGCAGGAAAATATTAAAGGAACTTGGCATTGAAGGAAATTATGAGGGGATCGGTCATCTGATCCTCGGATATGCGGTAGCGCCCGTTAAGGAAGCGGCGCCGAGAAAAGAGGATTACGTTTACTATATCCGGTAAGCGGCGGGAGGATTTCGACATATGGCAAATGAATCCGGTACATGGGTTATGTATGGCGTGGCGGAAAACGATCCGAAATGTATCCATACGGTAGAGGAAGCGGTTGAGTACATAAATAAAGTGGGATTTCTTCCGCTGTTTAAAAATGACATTCCCGGTTTTTCGTTAGAGGAAAGAACCGTGGCGGACTACTGGTGGAGCGAGGATACGGAGCGGGATCCGTGGGAATGGCGCGAGGCGATCGCCGGAGACGGTCAGATTGCCTACGGTAAATTTTTTGATAAAAAGGCGGGATTTATTTCCAAAGAATGGTTTCCGTATTTCGCGAATTACCGCAGGGACGGATATGATTTTGACGCCCTTTGGGATGACGAAAAAGCCTCCATGCGCCAGAAAAAGATCATGGATCTCTTTGCGGAAGAAAACGCGGATGCGGAATTATATTCTTTTGAAGTGAAGCGCAATGCCGGATTTGGAAAAGAAGGCGAGAAGAACTTTGAAGGTACCGTTACCGATCTGGAAATGAAAACGTATCTCTGCGTGAGGGATTTTCGGCAGAGAAAGAACAAAAAGGGTGAGAAATACGGCTGGTCGATCGCCGTATATTCCACGCCGGAACATCTTTTCGGCTATGATCATGTGACCGGCGCTTACAAGGAAGAACCGGAAAAATCCTGGAAAAGGATTATGGCGCATATGACAAAATTGTATCCGGAGGCGACGGAGGCTCAGATTTGCAGGGTGCTTGGAATTTCGAAATACGGCGGAGCGGTTTTGCGGAAAAAATCAAACCGGACCGAGCCAAAGGACTGGATCATACCCGCAAATCCCAAATACTATGATGTGGTTGGCGCGTTTGAGCAATCCAATATTGTGACATGGAAGCAGAGCAGCGATATCCATGTGGGAGATATCATCTATATGTATGTGGCTGCGCCGTATTCCTCCATCATGTATAAATGCAGGGCGGTCGAGGTGGATATTCCGTGGGAGTATTCGGACAGTAATATAAATGTGAAAACGGCAATGACGGTAGAACTTCTGGAAAAATATCAGTCGGGGGTATGGTCGTTTGAGAGGGTAAAGCAGTTTGGGGTATACGCGGTCCGGGGACCGAGAAGCATGCCGAAAGAACTGCGAAACGAAATGTCAAAAGGACATCATTGATGTGATTTGTTAAGCACAATATTCCGCAAAATATCGAAATATATTTGACATTTTGCGGAATATAGGGTATAATTTGCGGTAACGGCGATATGGAACACACCCAAGCATTTAGGAGCAATCTTAAATGCTTTTTTGTTTGATAGGAAATTGTGTTGCAATTTCGCTATCTTGTATGGAAGAAAAATATTGACAAAGCAAAAATTTCAGCTATAATATATTTTATACAATTTAATTTTGTGCAATTAAAAAAGAAGAGCAGAACATATGAATATTTATGATTATCGCGTGAAAGCGCAAGACGACAGCGAAGTTTCCCTCGCCGATTATAAGGATAAGGTTCTTCTGATCGTGAACACGGCGACGGGCTGCGGTTTTACGCCGCAATACGACGGATTGCAGGATTTGTATGAGAAATATCAGCCGCAGGGATTGGAGATTTTGGATTTTCCCTGTAATCAGTTCGCGAACCAGGCGCCGGGAAGCGACGAGGAGATCGCGGATTTCTGCCAGTCAAGATACGGCGTAACGTTCCGGCAGTTTAAGAAGATCCGGGTAAACGGGGAAGGCGAGGAACCGTTATACACGTTCCTGAAATCGCAAAAGAAGGGCGTGATGGGAAACAATATCAAATGGAATTTTACGAAGTTCCTCGTTGACCGGAAAGGAAACGTGGTCGCGCGTTTCGCGCCGACGGTTACGCCGGAAAAGCTGGAAGAACAGATAAAGGGATTATTATAATATTTTAAAAGGAGGAAGACGGATATGAATATTTACGACTTTAAAGTAGAGGACGCTTACGGTGTTGAAACGTCTTTAAGAGACTATGAGGGAAAAGTGATTTTGATCATCAATTCCGCGACGGAATGTGGATTTACCCCGCAATACGATAATTTGCAGGATATCTTTGAACGACATGGGGACGACGGGTTTATTATTTTGGACTTCCCGTGTAATCAGTTTGGACATCAGGCGCCGGGAACCAATGAAGAAATTGTCAGTTTTTGTGATTCCCGATACGGCATTACCTTTCCGATCTTTTCAAAGATTGAAGTAAACGGCAGCAACGAGGCGCCGCTTTATACATATTTAAAATCACAGAAGGGATTTGCCGGGTTCGATCCGGAACACGCGCTGACGCCTATGCTGGAAAGCGCTCTGGAAAGAACGGATCCGGATTACGCTAAGAAGAGCGATATCAAATGGAACTTTACAAAATTTCTGATCGACCGAAAAGGAAATGTCGTGGAGCGTTTTGAACCGACAACCGATATGGCGGTAGTGGAAGAAAAAATTGTGGATTTATTATAAAAACGGAGGGCGTTATGGAATATATTTATAAAACGCAAAATACCTGTTCCAGCGAGATAAAGCTCAATATTGACAACAATGTGGTCACGGATATTTCTTTTACGGGAGGCTGCAACGGCAATCTCAAGGCGATACCCCGTCTTGTTGACGGCTGGACGGTGGAGGAGATCGAGGAAAAATTATCGGGTATCCTCTGCGGGCGCAGACCGACTTCCTGCGCGGACCAGCTTGCGAAAGCCTGCCGCGAGGCATACGAAGAGCAGATGAAAAGAATATGACGCATTTGCAAAAAATGTCGTTTCGTGATAAATTGTGTAACAGGATAAGGATCCGAGGAGTTGCGATAAAATGCCAAATAATAAATATGATTGCCTAAAACTTGAAAACCAGTTATGTTTTCCGCTTTATGCCTGTTCCAAGGAAGTGATAAGAAGATATAAACCGTATCTTGACAGGCTCGACCTGACGTATACCCAGTATATAGCGATGATGGTGATGTGGGAGAAGAAGGAGGTAAACGTCAAGGAACTTGGAAATGCCCTTTTTCTGGATTCCGGCACGCTCACCCCTCTGTTAAAGAAGCTGGAAGAAAAAAAATATGTGGTACGGAAACGTTCCAGGGAAGATGAACGGAATCTGATCGTTTCGATCACGCCCGAGGGAGAGGCGTTAAAAGAACAGGCAGTCCGGATACCGGCGGAACTGGGAGCCTGTATCAATATGGAACCGCAGGAGGCGCGGCAGCTATATGAGCTTTTGTACAAACTGCTTTCCGGATTGTCATAATATGTAAATTTTTGTCTTCCATTTTTAACGGGAAAGGTATATTATTGATATGGGTGGGGAGACATCTATGAGAAGGCAAAGGAGATTATAAGATGGAATTGCAGAAACTTAGTTCAAATGTCAACAAAAGAGCCGGTTTGTCAATCAGGAGAATTATTTCGGGTTTATGTTTATTCGCTGGGGTGGTAGTCCTTGCAATTATAATTTCTTACACGATCCGTGATAATACGAAGCAGGTGCGGCTGTATAGCGCGCAGATCGATAACGCGATGTCGGAAAAAGTGGCGTTTATCAATACGGTTGCCAGCGGCGTCAGCTCTCAGACGGCAAAGACGGATTATTACGCTTATGTGGACGCGATGGCGGAACAATATGACGACGTGTCGGCGGTATACGCCTGTGTGCTGCAGGACGGTGTGATCTATTCCGACGGGATAATGACGTATATGTCGGGAGGGTGGCTGCCGGAAAAAGATTTCGTGGTGTCCGAGCGGTCATGGTACAGCGGCGCGCTGGAAACGCAGGGCGTTTTCGTATCTGAGCCGTATGCGGACGAGCAGTCGGGAAATATCTGTATCACCCTTTCCAAAGCGGTATATAACAACAATACGCTGATCGGCGTAGTGGGAATGGATATGTATATGGACGATCTGGTCACGCTGATCGAAGGTTCTTACAGTGGCGGAAATTATGTATTTCTGACTTCGGGAGAAGGAATGATCTTAACCCACCCGGACGATTCGATCGCGCTGAGCAACGACAACAGCGTGAACGTTTCCGAAGCATTGGGCGGTAAATATAAAAGCGTATGCGAAAAGAAGCTGTCAACAAAACTGATCTGGGATTACAGCGGCGGATTGAAGTTCGCGATCAGCAACACGGCGCAGACCACAGGCTGGAACGTGGTGGCTGTGATTTCGCTGACATGGGTGCTTATCGTGATCGCCCTGATCGTTTTATTTACGGCTGTATTTGGCGTTGTTCTGGGAAAAGTGGCGAGACGGCAGTTGACAACCGGTATCAGTCCGATGTTCTCCCCTCTTGAAGAGCTGGCGGAGAATGTAAGTAAGATATCGGAGGGCGAATTGGATTATACATTTAACGTGGACGAGCATTCCCAGGAGGTAAACGCGCTGTCGCTAGCCCTTAATGATACGATGAAGGGATTGCAGCATTACATTTCGGAAATAACCGGAACCGTGACTTCCATTTCCGAGAAAAATCTGGATTTCAGCGTAGACGGAGTGTATTCGGGAGACTACGAAAAAATCAAAAACGCCCTGATGGATATTATAAGAGTGCTGAATGAGAGCTTTGCGGAGATCAACGAGCAGGCGGCGACGGTGCTTCAGTATTCGGAAAATTTATCGCAGACGAGTGAAAATGTCGCCGAGGTGGCAACACAGCAGAGCGAATCGGTGATCAACGCTTCAATGGAAATGAAGAATTTGACGGACAATATGGAAAAGATCGCGGAATTTGCGTCGTCCATCAAGGAGAATACCGATAACGTAAACGAGCGTCTGGCAGTCGGAAATGAAGAAATGAATGAACTGGTTTCGGCAATGGACGAGATTGCGCGCTGTTATGATGAGATCGCAGGTTTCGCGACGGAGATCAGCGCGATCGCGAGCCAGACAAACCTGCTTGCGTTAAATGCGTCGATCGAGGCGGCGAGAGCGGGAGAATCGGGAAGAGGCTTCGCGGTGGTAGCCGATGAGATCAGCGCGCTTTCCGCCAGCAGTTCCCAGTCCAGCGCGAAGATCAGCGAAACGATCAATCATTCGCTGGTATCGGTTGCGCGGGGTAAGGAACTTGTCGCAAAGACCGATAAAACCATTTCCGAGAGTGCCGATTATTCTGCGAACAATACAAAGATGGTAGACGAAATCGTTCATTTTGTAAAAACGCAGAAAAACTCGGCAGATGAAATATCCACGAGTATCGGTAAGATCAGTGAAATGGTGGAGAATAACGCGGCAAGCGCCGAAGAAAACTCCGCGATATCATCACATCTGGGAGAGTGCGCCCAAGCGTTGATGGACACGATCGCGCAGTTCCGGCTTAAAAAATAAGACGGCAGACTGCCATGAGACATATATGAAAAGGAGCGGAATAGCCCTAATCGTCCGTTTGCCGGAAAA
>JAMPBI010000083.1 GCA_023666775.1 Alistipes sp.
TTTTATCGTAAAAAAATTTAAAATATTACAAAATTGTTACAGATATTTCGTCGAATATTTTGACAACTACTATAGAGTGTGCTAAACTAACCATAATTATATGCAGAAGGTGGCATAGTTCATGAACAATAACGATTTTTATAATAATTTGGATAAAATTAGAAAATTATATTTAAAGCAAAACTATGAAGAAGCCGTTAAAATCGCTGATAAAATGGATTTTAAACGCCTGAAGGACTGGAAATATATAGCAATGCTCATCAATCTGTACGAGGCTGTGGGTAAGCTGGAGGACGTCCGTTATTTCTGTATCCTTGCCTATAATCGCAATCTTGGCGGTAAAAAACTTCTGTATAAACTTACGAAGGTAACGATCCGTCTGGAGGAGATTGACGAGGCGGAAGAATTATATGACGAATATATCCAGATGTCGGGGCGCGACAGTAAGAAATACGAACTTTTATATGAACTAAAGGCGGTTCAGGGCGCGAAAAAGGCAGAATTGATCAAGATCCTGGAAGATTATATGAAGCGCGATCTGGACGAGAAGTACGCATATACCCTTGCCGAACTTTACGCGAAGACAAAACAGAATGAAAAATGTCTGAATTTCTGCACAAGGATCATTGAGCGTTTTGAGGCGGGAGACGTGGTGGATAAGGCGGAGGCGTTAAAGGCTTCCATACTGAAACCGGTAAATCCGGCAGATACCCGCGCGCCGCAGGCAAAGGCAGCTATGAACAATACCATGCCGCTTTCACAGGGAATGCCGCAAGGCGGAACGGTTGGTTCCGATACGATTGGTATCAACGTGGAACAGATCATGTCCGAGACCGGAAATCAGGGATATGTTCCGAACGGCAATTTCAATACGACCCAGAATATTATGATGCAGGATATTTTTGCCACGCAGGATATTCCGGCACAACAGGATATGTACACAACGCAGGATATTCCGGTGCAGCAGGACATGTACGCGACACAGGATATCCCAATGCAGCAGGACATGTACGCGACGCAGGACATTCCAATGCAGCAGGACATGTATACAACGCAGGATATCCCGGTACAGCAGGATATGTACGCGACACAGGATATCCCAATGCAGCAGGATCTGGGAGCAACGCAGGTTATTCCGCCGCAGCAGAATTTAGAGGCGACGAAGGTTGTTTCCGTACAGCAGGATTTGGGTGCCACGCAGGTTATTCCGAACATTACGGGGCAGCCGGCAGAGCAGCAGAAGAATATTTCCGCGCAGGCTGAGCAGCCGCAAGAAGCGGAGGAGAAAGAGGCAGGGATCACGCAGGCACAACAGGAGCAGACGGCAAAAGCGCCGACAGTGGAAGAGACGGCAAACGAAGTTCCTGCGGGAGAACCGGAGACGGTAACGGAAAGTACGGTCCGTATCGATACGGATTCAATAAACGCCGCAATGCAGGAAGCGGCGGCAACCATGGACAGAAGCGTTCTACAGACAGACGGAACGCAGGATATGGAATCGACGATGGCGATGGTGGAGGCGGCTCTTGCGGACGAGACGGCGGCGGCGCAGTTTGACGCGAGAATGGATCTGCCGGAATATTCGGAGGATATTGCGGCGCCTGTTAAGGATAAGATCGTACTTCGTCCGTTCCAGCCGGAGATTGATAAGATATATGAGATCCCTATGGAGGTAAAGCGCTACTTCACCAAGTATAACTATGTGGCGGGGCTGGAAGCGCAGATCGGGGAATATTTCGAGAGTACGAAGCACGAAGATAAAATGGGCACGTCCGGTATCGGTAACATCATTATTTCCGGTAACAGAAGTTCCGATAAGACAACGCTTGCCATTAATGTTGTCAAGGCTTTAAATATCCTGTATCCGGATCATACAAGAAAAATTGCCCGGATATCGGGCGATAGTGTAAACCAGAGGGGTATCGAGCGCTCGATCGGTAAACTGCTGGGCGCGGCGCTTATCATCGAAGAGGCGGGTGTTATTGACAGACAGCGTATTCTGGAACTGGTTGAGGTTTTAGAGAGCGACACAAGAGAACTGCTCGTTATCCTGGAGGATTCCGAGAGCGAGATCAACGAGCTGTTAAAGAATAATCCGGAGCTTCTTGAGAAGTTTAACCACCGAATGACCTACAAGCAGTTTACGGTCAACGAGCTTGTGGAAATGTGTAAACGCTACGCGGATAAAAGCGGTTATGTTATTGATGAAAAGGCTTTGCTGCAGTTATATCTGCGCATTGATGAGATACATTCCAGCGAAGACGGCGTAAGTCTTGAGGACGTCAGAGACGTTATTGACGTCGCGGTAGAGAGCGCGAAGAAACGCGCGTCCAAGAAAATATTCGGAGGCGCTAAGAAAAAGAGGGTTGGTGACAAGGAATATACACTTCTTATTGAATCGGATTTTAAAGAATAATTTGGGCGGTAGCCTAGGAGGATTATAAAAAATGAATACAGCAGTTGACAATATGTCGGTGAATGCCATACGAATACTTTCGGCAGACGCGATCCAGAAGGCAAATTCGGGGCACCCGGGACTTCCTTTGGGGGCGGCGCCCATGGCATATGAATTATGGATAAATCATCTGAAGCACAATCCGGCAGATCCGGACTGGGCGGACAGAGATCGTTTTGTTCTGTCCGGCGGACACGGTTCCATGTTGTTATATTCTTTGCTACATTTGTTTGGTTACGGAAATCTCGGGACGGAGGATATCGCGCAGTTTCGGCAGTTCGGTTCCCTTACTCCGGGTCACCCGGAATATAAGCATACGGCAGGCGTGGAAGCGACAACGGGACCTCTCGGCGCAGGTATGGCAATGGCTGTGGGTATGGCGGCGGCGGAAGCACATCTGGCTGCGGTATTCAACAAAGAAGGTTATCCGGTTGTTGACCATTACACATATGCGTTGGGCGGAGACGGCTGTATGATGGAAGGGATTTCTTCCGAGGCATTTTCTCTCGCGGGTACATGGGGACTTTCCAAGCTGATCGTTTTATATGATTCCAACCGTATTTCCATTGAGGGAAGCACGGATATCGCTTTTACGGAAAATGTCGAAAAGAGAATGGAGGCGTTCGGCTTCCAGACCATTACGGTGGAAGACGGTACCGACCTTGCGGCGATCGGCAAGGCGATTGAGCTGGCAAAGGCGGATACGAAGCGTCCGTCCTTCATTACGGTTAAGACCCAGATCGGTTACGGTTGTCCGGCAAAGCAGGGAAAAGCCAGCGCGCACGGGGAGCCGTTAGGAGTGGACAATGTTGCCGCGCTTCGTAAAGAGCTTGGCTGGCAGTATGAAGAACCGTTCTTTGTGCCGCAGGAGGTTTATGATCATTTCAAGGCGGCAGGCGGGCGAGGCGCGAAGACCGAGGCTGCATGGAACACCATGTTCGCGGAGTATTGCGGGAAGTTCCCGGATATGAAAGAACTTTGGGATCAGTATTTTGGCGAAAGTCCGATAGACGGATTATTTGAATCGGAAGAATACTGGGCGCATGAGGACAAGGCGGAAGCGACCAGAAGCGTATCGGGGAAGCTGATCAATAAAATTAAAGAAGTTATGCCAAAACTCGTAGGCGGCGCGGCGGATCTGTCGCCGTCAACGAAAACATACATGAACGGGAAAGGGGATTTCTCAAAGGATTCCTACGAGGGCTGCAATTTTCATTTTGGCGTAAGAGAGCTTGCGATGACGGCGGTTGGAAACGGTCTTATGTTGCACGGCGGTCTGAGGGCGTTTGTATCCACATTTTTCGTGTTTAGCGACTATGTAAAGCCGATGGCGAGATTATCTTCTATCATGGGCGTACCGCTGACATTTGTATTTACGCATGACAGTATCGGTGTGGGAGAGGACGGACCGACCCACGAGCCGGTCGAGCAGCTTGCAATGTTCCGCTCCATGCCGAATTTCACGGTGTACCGTCCATGTGATTATACGGAGACGGCGGCGGCATGGCAGTATGCGGTAAAGTCGGAGAAGACGCCGACGGCGCTGGTTCTGTCAAGACAAAATCTCCCGCAGATTGCAGGAAGCAGTAAAGAAGCGTTAAAGGGCGGCTACGTCATCGACCGGTCCAATAAAACGGTTCCGGACGCGATCCTGATGGCGTCCGGTTCGGAAGTATCTCTTGTCATTGAGGCGAAAAAGGTTCTTCTGGAGCAGGGAATCGACGTGAGCGTTGTCAGTATGCCTTCCATGGACGTATTTGAGCAGCAGAGCGAAGAATACAAGGAGAGCGTTCTCCCGAAGAGCGTCCGGAAACGGGTTGCCGTTGAGGCGCTTTCGGAGTTTGGCTGGGGCAGGTACATTGGCTTGGACGGCGTTTGCGTAGGAATGACAACTTTCGGAGCGTCAGGTCCGGCAGCAACGTTGTTTGAGCATTTCGGCTTTACGGTCGATCACGTTGTCGCTACGGTAAAAAGTATCATATAAGACAGAATAAAGCGGTTACCCTTATGGGTAGCCGTTTTTTTGGTTGGATAGGAAATTATTATTCCTATGGTTAAAAATTTGGATAATTCTTCCGATAATCATTATAGAAATTTGTAGAAATCAGCAGTTTAGCGGCAAATGCGATTAAGGAAGGTTTTATTATGGTCATACAACATAACATGAGTTCGGCTACGGCAAACCGCAATCTGAAAAAAGTTGAAAAAGACCGAGGAGTAACGACAAAAAGGTTATCGACAGGATACCGGATCAATTCCGCGGCGGACGACGCGGCGGGACTGACGATTTCGGAGAAACTGCGCTGGCAGATAAGAGGTTTAAATCAGGCGTCAGAGAATATCCAGGACGGTATATCGCTGATCCAGGTTGCCGACGGAGCGCTTACGGAAGTTCACGCGATGTTGGACAGAATGAAAGAGCTGGCAATACAGGCGGCAAATGACACGAATACGGACGAGGACCGGGACGCGATACAGAGTGAGATTGATCAGATAAAAAGCGAGATCAACCGGATCAGTACGGATACGGTCTATAATGATGATATCCGTATCTTTAAACCGACAAAAGTGCCGGAGATTAAGGGATCGCCGACGGATATCCTCGTGTACCATGAGGATTATAAAGGCGGCGTGCGCGAGGGCGGTATTATTTACAGCGGCAGGCGTTACGCGTATGACGACATGAAAAATCTGGATTATGACGGAAACGGCAATATCAAGGCGGGAACATATACCGTCAAGGTTTATGCGGAAGACGGAAAGACGCCGATTGATATTGACCTGATGTTTGACGGAGGAAACCGTATACCAAGCGGAAGAGAGTATAAACTCGACCCGAGGAAAGACGGAATATATATTGATCTGATCAAGCACGAATGGAAAGATATTAAAGACGCGGGCGGAACGGCGCTTGACCCGACAAATCTGCAAGTCGGAACATATTCTTTTCAGCACGCGGGACTTACGATCAGTTTTGACGTGGACAATGGCATGGATTTTAATTCGCTGCTTGACAGTTTGAAAAAGGACGGTCTGGAAACCTATGTACTGCGAAGTTCCGATGTAACGACGATAACGCAGCCGGTTAATCCAAGTATCGGGATTACAAGTGTCAATCCGGTTAATGCGGCAAAACAGCAGTATATACCGGGAAATACAAGTAACAACAACAGCCAATACAAAATGTACGCGGACGACAATGAGATTTATATGTATATTGACGCGTCGGACAGCATGACGGGGCAGAAGCAGATCCTGACAAGAAGGACATGGGACGAGATTGGGTTAAACGAGTGGAAACGATATAATCCCGATCCGAAGTATAACTGGGTCAATCCAAACAGTACCGTGACGGGTGGGGAGAAAAATCAAGGATATACATATACGGACGATATTACGGGAATATCGGTTACTTTTACGGTGGATTCGGAGGTCAGCAAGGGTGAGCTGATCAATGCGATAAATAATTGGGATATTGACGTTACGACCAATAACAGAATGTTGTTTGAGCCGACGACATCGGGCAGCGTGGGGATCAGCCACTATACCCATTCCGGCAATCTTGACGCGTATGGAACCCATTATGATATGGGGCGTACCATGTCAACAACGCTGACTCTCGCAACAAGCCAGCCGATGGCGCACGATTCGGCAAATGATAAATTATCCTTCACGATGACGGACGCTAACGGAACGGTGTATACATTTTCATCGGCTTCCAATGTTGCAAACAGCGTGAAAAGCAGTGTAGAGAGTGATCTGAGGTCTTATATCTCACGTTACGCGTCCGCTTATCAGAACCGGCTGAACGGCAGCGGTGGTTCAGCGAGCGCGCAGG
Organism: Alistipes sp.; assembly: GCA_023666775.1. Lineage (GTDB taxonomy): Bacteria > Bacillota > Clostridia > Lachnospirales > Lachnospiraceae > MGBC120314. Next base: position 6,294 of record JAMPBI010000083.1, read on the forward strand.
ACTATGGAATAATATCCTTCACTTCCGACGCGGGGGGGTACAGCATGTCGCTCCGGTATGATGAGGATTATTCGGGTTGGTTAAGTGACAGTATGTTTACGAAAACGGAGTATACATCTCCAACATATCCTTATAGAAAAGAATGGAGAGTAACTTATAATGCAACTTCCATAGTAAATCAGTTAGCCGGCAAGATCAACACACTGACCAATAATATTACGGACTCGCTGAAAAAGACAAAGATGTCGGTTCATACGGATACCGGTAACACGATTGATTCAAACCGTATTAAAAGTCCGATCGTAACCAGAAATAAGAGATATTCGTCCCTTTCCATTTCGGGCGACCGTGAGGTTAAGATCCAGGCGGGGTGCCGGCAGAACCAGTATATCGCGATCAAACTGCCGCCGATGAATACGGGTATATTGAGGATAGGCGGCGTTGATGTAAGCACTTACGATTCCGCGTCGGCTGGTATTGACCGGATCGAGTGGGCGATTGATTATGTTTCCGATATGCGGTCGGGATACGGCGCGACCCAGAATCGTCTGGAGGCGGCGAAGTCCATAGACGAAACTACCGAAGAAAATTCACAGGCGGCGGAAAGTCTGCTGAGAGACGCCGATATGGCGGAAGAAAGCGTTGCTTACGCGAAGCATAATATTCTGTTGCAGGTGGGACAGAGCATACTCGCTCAGGCAAACCACCATCCGGATAATGTATTACAGATGTTGTCATAAAGAAGGAAAAAGAACCGTTGCGAAAGCAGCGGTCCTTTTCCGTTAAAGATATTTGGTGATGATATGTTTTAGGATCATAAATTCAGTTTTAAATGTCTCGGAAGACCGTCAACCATTACCGGTGAAAGTTCCGCCTGGATCAATGGACGAATGTAATGAACCAGTTCGTCGGATACGAATGTACCTTCATTGGTGATCCATTCAAGAGGCACCTTTTTCTCGATATTTGCGATCTTGTGTACGTCCTGAGAACTGGTAGTGCAGATGTACGGGTCTTCGGAAACGCGGTCAAGAACGATAACGCGTCCGCTCTCACCTTCAAACGCAGCCTTTACTGCGGCGCCGCCAACCTGGAACGCCTCGGTGATATCCACACGGCTTGTCATATGCGCCGCACATCTCTGTAAGGTGCTAAGCTCGATGGCACGGGTCTTAACGCCGAGTTCGGCGCCGATCTTGTCGGCAAGGAACTTAGCGGAACCAGACAACTGCTTGTGTCCGAAAGCGTCCGTAAATTCAACATGGTCCGCAAGCTCAAATACATACCGTCCGTCTTCTAACTTGATACCTTCGGAAATCGCAATAACGATCGATGATTTCTTCTGGCTTAAAGCCTTAACACGGTCCATGAATTTATTGATGTCAAACGCTACTTCAGGAAGGAAGATCATATCAACGCCTTCGCAGTCCTCCCCTTTGGAAAGAGCCGTAGCGGCGGTAAGCCAGCCTGCGTTACGTCCCATGATCTCCATGATGGTGATCGTCGGATAATCATATACCAGACCGTCGCGGATAATTTCCTTTGTGACTGCGGCGATATATTTAGCCGCGCTGCCGTAACCCGGCGTATGGTCTGTTGTAGCAAGGTCGTTATCAATCGTCTTAGGTACGCCCATAAACTTAATATCGCTATTTACCAGAACGGCATAATCGGAAAGTTTCTTAATGGTATCCATGGAGTCATTGCCGCCGATATAGAAGAATGCTTCAATGTCCAGTTCTTTTAATTTGGCAAAAATCTGATCGTAAACGTCACGGTTATCGCAGATCTCAGGCAGCTTGTATCGGCACGAACCAAGGAAAGAAGAAGGAGTTCTCTTCAATAAGTCAATATCCAGATCCGTCTTGATATGCTCGGAAAGATCCACATACTGACCGTCTAAAAGTCCCTTTATGCCGTGGAGCATACCATAGACTTTACCTGCCCCTCTGTCCTTTGCAGTCTTGAAAACACCGACTAAGCTGGAGTTAATTACGGATGTCGGACCACCTGATTGTCCAACGATTACATTACCATGCATAGCTTAATACCTCCTAATTTTAATAAATTTGCCGAAACTTTATGAAAATATTGTACCATAAATGGTCATATTTCACAATCGTTTTCAGAAAATTTTAAAAATTTCTTTCTTTTGGTAAAAGAAACATATTGACTATTTGTACCGGTGAGTATTTAATATATCTATGAGGG
>JAMPBI010000084.1 GCA_023666775.1 Alistipes sp.
TTACCGCACTTATCAGACGCAGAATTTTGAAACCGTCCTTTATGCCGTTCTCATAAACAATGATAAATCCGTATGGGACGAAGACGAAGATAAATATTCCAAAGCGCTGTCCGACCCTTTCGAGGCATATCTTGGGATTGACGGCGACAGCAGGCGCGTTATCATCGACAACAACTATATTCTTGATTATGACCGGGACCCGGAACTGTCCGTTTACTCCGCGGAATCCCTTGTCGCCATGTTCTACGGCGCCCACATGGACGTCCACATCGGCAACCGTCTGTCGCTGGACTATTTTTGCCAGGACGACGACTGTTTTTTCTATGATCTAAGGAAGATATTTGACGAAGAATTTCTCAAACGGCATGAAGAGAAAATCGTCTACTGCACTTTTGACAACGGAACGCAGCTTCCCGTTGCCTTTGATATCAGCGGCTGCAAATTAATAAAAGAAGCGGAATTGACCGTTTCGCCTACATTGATCGCCGTATTTTTCAACACGGAACATACCGATGCCGCCGTTGAATATATCCGCTTTATTCTGGACGAGTTATAATTTTCTGTGAGAAACAATATACTTATCCGTTCCGTCGGTCGTTTCTTTCCATGCGGTAAAACCCAGTTTTTCCGAAAGTCTCACCGATGGAATATTTTTTTCATGGATATACGTTATGACCCGCTCCATTCCGTATTGTTTCGCGAACTCCAGCGCCATCTGCGCCGCCCGGTATCCGTATCCCTTTCTTCTGTACTCCTTTTTTACAAGATATGCCAGCTCATAATAATCCTCTCCGTCAATCTCCCGGTGTTCGATCCCCGCTCTGCCTATAAGACAGCCTGTAACAGTATCTTCAATGACCCAGAGCCCGTATCCGTAATAGCCGTACATACACCGGATATAAGCCGCCATTTTCTCTTTTTCTTCCTCTAAACCGCCCATTTTCGGAATATATTTTACATTGTCCTCGTCGTCATAAATGCGTTTTAACGCTTCGATGTCTTTCAGAGACGCCTCACGCAGCATGATCTTATCGTCCGACGCGATAACGCAGGGGATCCGGTGCTTTCTCCCATAGGCGAGACGAAGGTCATGATCCGTTAAATCCTCCAGCTCTTCCAATATATACGGAACGGAATTAATTTTATCACCGTATTCGATCCCGATCACGGCATAATCCGCCCACCGCCCCGAGCCGTCTTCTTTATCCGTCAGGACTACCGTTCCCACCGGTCCAAATGAAAGCGGATTCCCTGCCGTGATTTCGTATTTCTTCGTCATTTCGCGGATAAAATCCCGCTTTTTCCGGATATGGTCTTCCCCGAGATCCAAAATGATTTTTTTCACCATGAAACCGTCTCCCACTTGACTATCGCAAAACAATTCTTTACAATTCTTAATGATACAATATTTTTATAGGAAAGGAAACAAAATAATGGCAAAAAATCCTATCGTCACAATCACAATGGCGGACGGCGGCATTATGAAAGCCGAACTTTATCCGGAAACCGCGCCGAACACAGTAAATAACTTTATCAGCCTGATCAAAAAAGGCTATTACGACGGTCTTACTTTTCACCGTGTTATCGCAGGCTTTATGATCCAGGGAGGCGACCCTGACGGAGACGGAACGGGCGGACCGGGGTACGTTATTTGCGGCGAATTTTCTTCAAACGGTTTTGAAAACAATCTCAAGCACTCCCGCGGCGTACTTTCCATGGCAAGAACAAAACTTCCCGACAGCGCGGGTTCACAGTTCTTTATCATGCATGCCGACGCGCCGCACTTAGACGGTATGTACGCTTCTTTCGGCAGATTAACCGAAGGGGAAGACGTTCTGGACAAGATTGCGCAGACGCCCGTAAACTGGAGCGATATGCCTATGACCCCGCAGATCATGGACACGGTGACCGTGGAGACTTTCGGCGTCGATTATCCGGAACCGGAAAAGGCTTAATTCACAATTTATTAACATTTATTTCAATAAACATTAACATTATCAACAAACTTTATTCAACTTTGTTAAATATACTGCAATATAGAGATAGTTAATATTTGATAATTAAGTTTTTTCATAATAAGCTTATGTAAAGCTTACCTCCTTTCTTCACAATGATAGCGGGATTGCAGAACGGTTTTCAACGCAATTTCCTATCAAACAAAAAAACAGGCCTGACCCGCCTGTTTTTTGTTATTTAAAATAAATAAGAACCCGCCATCATAAGAACCCCCACCGCAATGACGATCCCATATTTCTTCATTTTTGCCTTCTTTAACGCGGTATCCGGCTTTTCCTCCAGCGCGCTCGCGTCGTACCATAACCGGAACTCCCGCCATACCATCACAAAATTCACCACGCCCGCGACAACCACCATCACGCCTGCAAGAAATATGAGAAAGCCCACAAAAGGCAGGATTGAATCACCGTTATTCAGATCTTCCGCGTAAAAATTATAGTAACCCAGAACCATTTTATACCTCCGTTCATTTTCTACTGTCTCATATTATATAATTTAAAATAGGACAATGCAAACAAATGAAACCATTTTAAGAAAAATTTTATAAAAAGTTTGCGATTATCCTTTAAAAGCGTTATAATATTGTTAAAAAATAAATTATTCAGGAGGGTATGCGATGTTAGTTTCAGCAAAAGAAATGTTAGAAAAAGCAAAGGCAGGTAAATACGCCGTAGGTCAGTTCAATATCAACAATCTTGAATGGACCAAATCCGTTCTTTTAACTGCTCAGGAATTAAATTCCCCGGTTATTCTGGGAGTTTCCGAGGGCGCAGGAAAATATATGACCGGCTACAAAACGGTTGTGGGCATGGTAAAGGGCATGCTTGAAGAATTAAACATTACCGTTCCTGTTGCGCTTCATCTTGACCACGGTTCTTATGAAGGGTGTTTAAAGTGCGTCGAAGCAGGATTTTCTTCCATCATGTTTGACGGTTCACACTATCCGATCGAAGAGAACATTGCAAAGACAACGGAATTAGTTAAGATCTGTAAGGATAAAGGACTCTCGCTGGAGGCGGAAGTAGGTTCCATCGGCGGTGAAGAGGACGGCGTCGTAGGCATGGGAGAATGCGCGGATCCGAACGAATGTAAAGCGATCGCGGACCTCGGCGTTACAATGCTTGCCGCGGGAATCGGTAATATCCACGGCAAATATCCTGCGAACTGGAAAGGTTTAAGTTTTGAAACGCTTGCCGCCGTCAGCGAAAAAGTCGGCGACATGCCTTTAGTTCTCCACGGCGGTACCGGTATCCCGGAGGATATGATCAAGAAAGCGATTTCTCTCGGCGTTGCAAAAATCAACGTTAATACCGAATGCCAGCTTTCTTTCGCCGCCGCTACAAGAAAATATATCGAAGCAGGCAAGGATCAGGAAGGCAAAGGTTTTGACCCTCGTAAACTTCTTGCTCCGGGCGCGGAAGCGATCAATGCAACGGTTAAGGAGAAAATGGAATTATTTGGCTCAGTGGGAAAAGCTTAAAATTTTGGAGAGTATATGAACGAAAACAACGATTTTGACGATATCGAATTTATTGATATGGGGAACAACGACGACAACACGATACAGGATATACCTGAGACAGAAGAACCGGCTTATTCGGGAGAGCCTGCATTTTATGTGGATCTGGAAGAACCGGAAGAAGACTCGGGCGGGGAAGAACCTGTACACCGGTCCGACCGGCCGCATAAGAAGAAATCTTCTATGTCCCGTGCCGAAAGACGGAGACGGAGAAGAAGAAAAATACTGATACGCCGCGCCGTTTTCTGCGTAGCGCTCATCGTATTTTTAGTTTCCGGAACGCTGCTTGTAAAAGACCTGTTAGATTACCGCAAAGCAGACAAGATTTACTCCAAAGTGGAACAATCGGTCTTTACGGCAGACAATACAAAGCCGACGACCGCGAATAAACCGGACGGTACGGGGGAAACCGCGTCTGCCGCACCGGAAAGCGTTCTTCTGACCAACTATAATCATGCCGCCCTTTTTGCGTTAAACCAGGACGCGGTGGGATATTTACAGATACCGGCGCTTGGCGTGCTTCTTCCTGTTGTTCATGGTTCGGATAACGATTATTATCTGTCCCACACGATTACAGGGGAAGCTTCGGGGAACGGCACGCTCTTTATCGACTGCCGCAACGAGGAAGGGATCGAGTCCCAAAACGCCATTATTTACGGTCATAACATGAAGAACGGCGCCATGTTCGGTCTTCTCAACCGATATGAAAATTCCGATTTCTTTACTACGGGCGAGAATAAATATTTCTATTTTTATATAGAAGATAAAATATACAAATATGAAATATACTCCGTACACAAGACGCCGGCGATCAGTTCTACCTATACAACCGAATTTAACAGCAGCGACGCTTTCTTCACCTACATAAATTCCATGATGCAGGCGTCCATATACCAAAATTCGGTCGATATTTATTCGGACAGCAAAACGATTACACTCTCAACCTGTACCGCCAACGACGAGGTACGTCTGGTTGTTCAGGCTGTAAGAGTTGATGTCCTCAACCAATAATAAATTATTTTAAGAAAAAATGAAAAAAGACTTGCTTTTTTTTCCAAAATAGTTTATTTTAATTAAGAAGATAATATTTATATGCTTGCTGGACAAAGGCGTCCCTTTTATCAGGGACGCTTTTTTATTTGATAGGAAAGCCTACAGACAGCATATAGCGGAAAGGATGGAGTTTATGGAAACAAACTTAACCAAAATCTTTGGAGAATATGTTTTTTCTGATGAAGTCATGAAAGACCGTCTGCCAAAGAGTACTTACAAAAACTTAAAGAATACAATCGCGTCGGGCGAGGAATTATCTATGGCAGACGCGGACGTTATCGCGGAAGCAATGAAGGATTGGGCGATTGAAAACGGAGCGACCCACTTTACGCACTGGTTCCAGCCGTTGATCGTCAGTCTGACCGCCGAGAAGCACGATTCTTTCATCTCTCACCCGGACGACTCCGGTAAAATGATCACGGAATTTACAGGCAAACAGCTCCTCATGGGCGAACCGGACGCTTCTTCGTTCCCGTCAGGCGGCACGCGTGCCACATGCGCGGCAAGAGGCTACACGGTATGGGATTGTACCTCACCGGCTTTCCTCAAAAAAAGCGCTATCGGTACCATTCTCTGTATTCCGACGGTTTTCTGTTCTTACACGGGAGAATCGCTGGATAAGAAAACTCCGCTGCTCCGCTCCATTGAAGCCGTGAGCAAGCAGGCAATGCGTATCGTTAAAATCCTTGACCCAAATTCCGACGCTACGAAAGTAATCGCTTCGGTCGGACCGGAACAGGAATATTTCCTTGTGGATAAAGATAAATTCTTACGGCGTAAAGACCTGATCTACACCGGAAGAACATTATTCGGCGCGGCTCCCGCAAAAGGACAGGAACTTGAAGACCAGTATTTTGGCGTTATTCCGGAAAAGGTCGGAGCGTTCATGCGGGAATTAAACGACGAATTATGGAAACTGGGAATTACGGCAACCACACAGCATAACGAAGTTGCTCCGGGACAGCATGAAGTCGCTCCCGTATACACTACAGCCAATATTGCCGTGGATAACAACCTTCTTGTCATGGAAGTTATGAAGAGGGTTGCCGACAAATATGACATGGCATGTCTGCTCCACGAAAAACCATTTGCAGGCGTAAACGGTTCCGGCAAGCACAACAACTGGTCACTCGGCACCGATACGGGCGTGAACCTTCTTTCTCCGGGAAAGGATCCGGGAAACAACAAACTTTTCCTGCTGACCCTTGCCTGTATCATGAAGGCAGTAGACACACATGCCGATCTGCTCCGCCAGTCCGCTTCCGACGTGGGCAACGACCACAGGCTTGGCGCGAACGAAGCGCCTCCTGCCATCATTTCCATGTTCTTAGGCGACCAGCTTGAAAATATTGTGGAACAGATCTGCGAAAAAGGCGTTGCCGACACACCGGTTGACAGCGGAAAACTGGATCTGGGCGTAAGCACCCTTCCTGTACTGGACAAAGATAACACGGACCGTAACAGAACGTCGCCGTTTGCCTTTACCGGCAATAAATTTGAATTCCGTATGGTTGGTTCCGCGGATTCCATTTCCATGCCGAACACCGTTTTAAATGCCATTGTTGCGGAGAGTTTCTGCGACGCGGCAGACGCGATCGAAGCCGGAAAGTCTGTAGATGACGTTATTGCCGAATTTATGAAAGAACACCAAAGAATTGTATTTAACGGCAACGGTTATTCCGACGAGTGGGTTGAGGAAGCCGAAAAGAGAGGACTTCCAAACATTCGATCCATGGTTGCCGCTACCGAATCCCTAGTAACCGACAAAGCCGTTGATTTATTCGGTAAATTCGGTATCATGTCAAAAACCGAGCTGGAGCTTCGCGCGGAAGTTCTTTATGAAACATACACAAAGGTAATCAATGTAGAAGCACAGACCATGATCAAGATGACCCAGAAAGAAATCCTTCCGGCAGTTATCGGTTACGCGACCGACGTAGCCGCTTCCATTAATGAGATTGCCGCCGCTGCCGACGAAGCTGATATTTCGGCTGAAAAAGAAACATTGATCGACGTATCCGCATTGATCGGCGAGACAAAGAAAGCCCTGAAAGCATTGATTTCCGTAAAAGCAAAAGCGGAAGCCATGACCGATGCCAAAGCGCAGGCAGAATTTTACAGAGACGACGTAAAGGCTGCCATGGACGCTTTAAGAAAACCGGTTGACGAACTGGAACTGATCGTTGACAAAAACGCATGGCCGATCCCTACTTACGGAGACCTCTTATTTTAAAACAGGTTCTAACTATCCAATCCTATAGAAAAAGGACATTCCCGATTTTGAGAATGTCCTTTTTTATTATTCCGGATAAACCAGCCGTTCCTTAACAGGATTATCCAACACTTCCGTCTTGTATTTCTTCATATAATATTTTGCCAGCGTCAGATTATTATCCAGATAATTGCCGCAGTCCCTCGGTGAATATCCCGGAATTTCGCCTTCATAATTCAAAACGTATTCCGCCATCTCACGGAGAACGTCCAATATATCTTCCGACCTCAAATTTCCCGCAAAAATCACATAAAATCCCGTTCTGCACCCCATCGGTCCGAAATAGATTGTCTTCTCTGCCCATACAGGGTGATTTCGTAAAAATGTCGCGCCCAAATGCTCAATTGAATGAATACCCGGCGTATCCATCGGCGGTTCCTCATTCGGTCTTGTAAATCTCAGGTCAAATGTGGTGATAACCTCCGCTCCCACCTTATCCCTTCTGGAAACATACACACCGGTCAAAAGATCAATATGATTTACCGTAAAACTCGCGATTTTATTCATAACACATACCTCCTAAATTTCCTGAAATCAGTTTTCATATACAAAAATCTCATAGATCGCGCGGATCGCTTTTTCAAAATCTTCGTTTCGGACGCCGATAATGATATTTAACTCGCTGGAACCCTGATCGATCATTTTAATATTGATATCCGACTTCGCAAGCGCCTCAAAAATCTTGGCAGCCGTACCGTGATTGGACTTCATGCCTCTGCCCACAACGGCAATCAAGGCTAGATCCGCCTCTAAGTCGATAGCGTCCGGTTTTGCGAGGCGGTTTATCCCCGACAATACTTTCTGCTCTTTCTCCTCAAATTCCGTCTGATGAACAAAAACCGTCATCGTATCGATACCGGACGGGATATGTTCAAAAGAAATGCCGCAGTCTTCAAAAACCTGCAACACCTTACGTCCGAAACCGATTTCCGAATTCATCATATCCTTTTCAATATTAACCGCCGTAAAACCTTTCTTGCCTGCAATACCCGTAATGGTATGACTCGGTTTCCTGCATGTATCGCCGACGATCAACGTGCCTTCGTCTTCCGGCGCGTTGGTATTCTTGATATTGATCGGAATACCCTCCTGCCTTACAGGGAAGATCGCGTCCTCATGAAGCACCGTCGCCCCCATGTAAGACAACTCCCGCAGTTCCTTATAAGTAATGATCTTGATCGATTCCGGATTATCTACGATCCGTGGGTCTGCCGTCAGGAAACCGGAAACGTCGGTCCAGTTCTCGTACAGGTCTACCTTTGCCGCCTTTGCGACAATGGATCCCGTCACATCGGAACCGCCTCTTGAAAAGGTCTTAACCGAGCCGTTGGGGCAGGAACCGTAAAATCCAGGCACAACCGCCCTCTCAACACCCTCTAATTTTCTGGAAAGAACGCGTTCCGTCTTTTCCGCGTCAAAATTACCGTCTTCGTCAAAAAATATCACATTTGCCGCGTCAATAAATTCATATCCCAGATAATTCGCCATAATAATGCCGTTCAGGTACTCGCCCCGGGACGCCGCGTAATCGCTTCCCGCTCTGCTTAAAAACTTTTCGTTGATCTCC